>JAAUTF010000743.1 GCA_012031775.1 Candidatus Altimarinota bacterium
CGATTCTGGGGTGCAGCGGGCGCGATTGCGCCACGCATCACGTGCAGGCTGTGCATCGTCACGCTGTAGCGATCCTTGTCGAAAAGCACCAGCGCAGCCCGCAACATGCCATCGCTCACGCTAATGCTCTCCAGGCTATCGTCGAGATCGCCCTTGCGCAGTCGTTCAATCAGCTGTTTGCCGAGTGACATAAAGGCCTCCTTTTGGTGTGTGGTATGTCTCGGTTTGGGGAGTGTACAAACCGAGACATACCTTTTTAATCGATCCGCTTCTCGCTGAAGTCGCGCCCATCGAAGCTCAGCAGGCGCTTCTTGTCGTCGATAATTGTCTCCAGGTGAATGGGCCGTGTCCAGATCTTGTGCAGGTTGCGCATTGTATCGCGCGCGTAGTCCATCTTCAGATCCACGCTCTCGTGGCGGTGGCGCAAGTAGAGTTCGCCGCGATTGTTGAAGTTGCCATCTTCGACGTAGATAAAGGGCTGGCCGAAGTTGGTGAGCCGAAAGAGCAGCTTCTCTTTGATCTCCTTGAACTCGCGCGAGGCGATCTCGTAGAGGTCGGTGTCGCGGTTGTAGCGGAAACTGAATAGCTTCTGCTCGATCACAAATTCCGGTGTGAGAAACTCGTCGATGAAGGTTACATCGTTGTAGAGCCGCCGCACCTCGAAGATCTTCTGCCGCCCCAGGCCCAGCTGCTTGTCCCAGTTGCGCTTGGCCTGAATATCGTCGCACTCTTCGTACTCTTTGCCGAACTTGCCTTTGTTCCACCGATCTTCGATGTCGCGGAACAGTTCCAGCCCTACTTTGTAGGGGTTGTAGCGGCCATTGGCGGCCACTACGCCGCTGTGCAGGTCGGCGAAGCTGATGATTTCCGCAGCCGAGGCGACGTGCTGGGTCATAATCGTCGAGTGCCAGTAACTGGCCCACCCTTCGTTTGTAGTTTTTGTCATCCCCTGCGGCGCAAAGTAGTAAGCTTCGTCGCGCACAATCTCAAGGATGGTGTGTTGCCAGCGCTCGAGCGGCGCGTAGTTCATCAGGAAGAGCAGGATGTCTTTCTGCGGGCTCTCAGGGAAGCGCCGCTGGCGGGCGCGCTCTTCTTCGAGCTTGCGCTGCTGATCGGCGAGGTACTCGGGCGGGTTGATGTAATCGCGCATGTATTCGCGTTCAACCTTCAGACCTTCGACAGTGGGCGGGTTGAACTCGCCGACCACCGGCTCGTAGCTCTGCGCATCGGCGCGGCGAATATAGGGCGCATGGTAGTCGATCAGGTTTTCGAGTGAGAGACAGGTGTCGATAAAATCCTCGACCATGTCGTAGCCGTGGCGGTCGATCAGGCGCTGCACGCGGGTAGCGTGGTTGGCCATCACATCGAGCATTTTGCGGTTCGTATGCGCGAACCACATATTATTCTTGAAGAAATCGACGTGCCCGGTGACGTGGGCCATCACCATTTTCTGCGCCATATCCTCGTTGCCTTCGAGCAGATAGGCATAGGAAGGATTGTTGTTGATCACCATCTCGAGGATAGTGCTGCCCTGCCAGATATGGCCCTTCATCAGCTGATCGAAGTCCATGCCGAAGCGCCAGTGCGGGTAGCGCGTGGGAAAGCCGCCCATGGCCGCTGTTTCGTAGAGCGTACGGTAGTCGAGCACCTCATAGATAATTGGATAGAAATCGAGCCCATAACCGCTGGCGATGCTTTCGATCTCCTCGCGGGCGGCGTCGAGATGGGCCGGAAGGTTCGTATTTTTCATGAGGCTTCCTCACTAGAGCAGAAGTCAGAATTCAGGAGGCAGAATTCAGAATGAGTGGCGCTGAAGCGCTGTTTGCCCGCAGTATAGTACACTACGCCCTCCTTGTATTGTCGCGAATCGGTGCTTTACCACGAGACGCGCAGCGTAGCGCGGAAGATCAGGCCATGCACAAAGAGGGCGCAGAGCATCAAGGCGAAGAGTGTCGCCGTCTGGCGGCGATTATTTCCTTGAATCATACCATTAGCTAGCACAGACGCAACCAGAATATGGCTAAAAGTCCAGATTCGCTCGACTTCGCGGGTGAACAAGCCTGAAGCGAGCATGCCGAGCACCATCGTGGTATAGGCGGCTCCGAGCAACTGAGCTTTGTCTGCGTGTCGGGCGACGGCGGCGGCGAGCCCGTCGCGGCCCGCACCCGTGAGGCGGAAGACCGGCCAGGGGCCGAGAAACCAGGCGTAGGCCAGTGCGTTGGCCGCCAGGAAGAACAAATAGGTCGCCAGTCCGTTCGGCGGCAGCTGCTGCTGCACCGCATCGTAGTTGTTGCGTGTGCCCTGTGCAAAGCCCGCGATCGAGTCGTAGCCGGTCACCAAGTAGACCAATGCCAGTAGCGCGAGTACGCTGCCGCAGATCACGACGCTGCGCATAAGCAAGGGTCGGAGCCAGGCACGCCAGTTCTGCCAGAGCAAGCCAACGACGAGGGCAGCGGCGAAGAGCGCCAGCATTGCCGTGCCCCAGGTGAACATAAAGCCAAGCGCCACCCAGAACCCGGCGACGAGCGATGCCACGACGGTGTCGAGCCGTCCGCCGTGATGCGTGATGCGTGATGCGTGATGCGTGGCGCTGTTTGAACTTCTGACTTCTGGCTCCTGGCTTCTAAATTCTGAATCCTGAATGCTGAGTCTTGGTGCAGCCACAGTAATCGCGCGGTGCAAGGCGTCGGCGGCGCAGGCCAGCACGGTGGCGTAGGCGGCGTCCATCGAGGTTGCGCCGTAGGTAATCTGAGCTGGCAACAAGCCGTAGACAGCGGCGGCGATCAGGCCGACCTGCGCCCGGCGACGCGCTTGGCGAGCCGATAGGTGGGCCAGACCCCTAACGCGCGACAGCGATGGCGACCCAGGTGGCCGCCACAGGCCCAGGCCGAAGATCTGAGCGACACCCCACAGGAAGAGTACGCTACCGGGCGGATGGTTACGGTTGTGGCGTGCTAGCTCGGGCATCAGCTCGACGTACTGACGGAGAAAGCCCAGCGGATCGCCGCCGATGCGCGGCACATCGTTGATGTAGTCGCTGCCGTGCTCGGCAAAGGTCTGGAACAGCGCAGGCCAGCCGCGCAGGCTTGTTTTGAGCGTTATCGCCAGCAGTACTGCACCGAGCCAGCAGACGACGATTACTAAGACGGGAGACAAGAGACGCAAGCGATAAGACCCTCACCCCCGTCCCCTCTCCCGCTCGTGGAGAGGG
>JAAUTF010000744.1 GCA_012031775.1 Candidatus Altimarinota bacterium
TGGGGGTGCGCAACCGCTCTCAGGCCGCCGTGATGGCCGTCTCGTCGGACCTGATCAACGATTAGGCCGGCCTGGATCAGTCGGGCTTCGCCGCCTCTTCCAGTTCCACAAGACAAAGACGCACCGCATCGACGATGCCGTAGCCGGTCGACCAATCGGGGCCGCGGTGGAAGATCACCGGCTCGCCGCTGTCGGGGTCGTTCCAGCCGTACTCGCTAAAACCGGGCTGGCCAGGCTGATGCTCCATATCCGTCGCCGTCTGGATGGCGATGGCGCGCAACGTGGCAGGCAGCGGGCGGCCAGCGGCGGGGAAGGAACGATGGTACTGCTCGGTCATCAGCGCGAGCACACCGGCAACGGCCGGGCTGGCCATCGAGGTGCCGCATTTGCCGACATAACCCGAGGAGTCGTGATCGGTGGATTGGCCGCAGCCAGGAGCCATCACTTCGGGCTTCAGCCGCCCATCGAAGGTCGGGCCACGGCTGCTAAAAGCGGCCAGGTCGCGGCTGCCGGGGTTGGTGGCACCCACCGAGAGCGCATTCTTGGCCGGGCCGAGCACGGAGTAGTAACCGCGTGGGCCGCTTTCGGGGTCGGGATCGGGCTCGGTGCCGTCGTCGGGGCCGTCGGGGATGGTGCGCGTAGTACAGTACTGCGGCCAGTCGCCCTGGTTGGCGGCGGCCCAGACGGCTTGGTGTGCCGGAATGGGTGTATCGCCGTGGCGCTCGTCGCCGCGCACAAGTTTGTCGACGTTCTGCGCGCCGCTGTTGTACTCGCCGCAGCTGAGGATGTAGGAGTGGTTTGAGATCGTGCTGCCGTGCGTATTGACGGCCTCGTTCATCTCGGCGCTCGTCCAGCCGTAATACGGCGCAATGCGTGCGCCGGGGGCCATACCGCGCAGCTCAAAGGGCGCACAGCTCACAAAGGGGCACATGCTCGCGCTCATCGCGCCGCTGGCAGCGACAATGCCGGCCACGTGTGAGCCATGGCCGTTGCCGTCGGCGGCGGCACGCGCCAGGCGACCGCTAAAATCTGGGTGCGGAGCCACACCAGTATCGAAGACAGCGACCGTCACACCGCGCCCGTCGAGCCCGCGATAATAGGCCGGGTTGCTGGCGGTATCGGCGTCTTGTACCGGGTTGACCATCAGGTCGCCGCGGGTGGTATCGTTAATGATGCGCAGCGGGGCTGGCCCCGGCTCAATCCAGAAGACGCGATCTTCCTGGCTCAGCTGGGCGATCTGCGCTAAGGTGAGCTGGAGCTGCCAGACGTGTTCGGCGTGCGGCGTGGCAGCCGGGTCGAAGCCTTGCATAAGCGTTTCGGCGTCGGCGTCGGCCACATCAGGGAACACCGTCACCAGAACGAGCAGTTTTTCGCCGTCAGCGCGCGCCCAATCGGGCACAGTGCCAGCCGCCAATAGCGGCTCGACTTTGTCGCCCGGCAGCAGCGGGCCGGCCCAGCGCACGAGCGCAGCGATATCCGGTTGAGTTGGGTTGAGGGCTTTGTCGATACTGGCGGTGAACAGCGAGCCCTCGATAAAATCCAGCAGGCGAATGCCGCGCTGCGCCAGGGTTGCACTGGCCGCGTTATCGGGCAGCGTGTTGAGCTGAACCAACGCGTGCAGATCGGGTAAACTCGTGTCGCGCAGTGCATCCAGCAGCGTTTGCTCGATGCCGGCACGAGGCACAAACGTGCGCGCACGCAGCGGCACGGCAAAGGCGGTGGCCTGGAAATGTAGCGCGTTGAGGAAAAGATCGCGCCCGGCCTCCGTCATCGCGGGTGGCGCGCCGTCGAAGCCCCAGAGCAAGAAACGCTCGCCCGATTGCACAATCGGGAAGCGATCGACCTGGCCTGTGGCGGCAGCCAGGCGCACACCTAGCGGCAAAGGCTCTGGCAGCGCAAGCGCGATCGTGTCCTGGTCGGCGCTGTAGAGCTGTACTTCGCCCCCGGCGCTTAAGGTGATCGTGTTGGGGATGGTGTAGAGCGGCTGGCTGGCACCGACCTCAGCCTGACGTACGCTGTCGGCGCGGATTGTTTGACCCTGCGGATGGCCGATGTCGAGGCCGAGCGCGCCAAAAAGCGCGTGACCGCCCGCGCCGACGCCTAGCACCGGGGCGCTCAGATCGCGAATATGCTCGCGCAGCGCGGCGCTACCGGCCCAATTCGCACCAGCGCCCGTGTCTGCGCCGACCACGAGCAGATCGAAAGCGCTGAGATCAGGGGTGCTCTGGGCTGGCTGCGCGACCGATCTGCTGACTCCTGACTGCTGAGTGCTGACTCCTGCTCCTCCCGCCCGAATAATAGGAAGAAAAATAGTCGTTCCAGCTGGGCCGCTCTCGATCTGAAGCGCTTGCGCGGTGAAACCACGTGCGTTCAGCAGAGCGACGAAACCATCGGCGGCGGCGCGGTCGTCGCGGTAAAGCACGGCAACGCTGAGTATGTCGTTCGTCGCCTGTGCAGCTGTGGCTGGCCAGCGCCAGCTCTGCGCAGCAACACGCGGTGGGTTTGCCGGGAACAGGGCGGACAGCAGTGAAAGCAGCAGGCAGAAGACAAAAACCGGTTGGATAGAGCGTCGCATGGGTTCCCTCCTCGGTGCAAGCGGATGGCAACATGCCTTCGCGGCATACACTGAGGAGACGTGAGAAATCCAGAAGACCTTTCCTAGCGATAGGTAACAAGGCTAGGGCCGACGCATTCGCCCCACACGACGACACCCCCCGAACACAACCTAATTTACGATTGCATTGTGCTATGATAAGCATATACCAAGTGAAAGCAGTGCTGCTGTGGATCCAGTATTTTCTGGACTATACTTTTTTGCACTTGAGTTCGGCGCAGCTATCCACATGGCTTATCGCCACGCGCGCTACGTTATACTGTAGCCATCTTACCCTGCGCCATGTGTGTTGCTTGCTCTGCACGCGCAGAGTCAGGATGGGTGCGCACCGTGGTGAATACCGCAGATGATACTAGGAATTGTACATACCCATATGCGATGGATTATCCTGCTAATTATGTTCGCGCTTGTCGGATGCAGTAGCGCTACACCTGATCCCGCACCCACTGTGCCCGTTGCTGCTGTATGTATCTCTAAGCGTCGGCAAGGTATTTTCAGCCGAGGGCGGAGGCGTAAGAAGTGATATTATCACCATCGCGACAGCGAGCATCGCGAAAAGATAAAACGAAAGCATCAGTGAATGAGGCCATGCGA
>JAAUTF010000050.1 GCA_012031775.1 Candidatus Altimarinota bacterium
GGTTGAGCGCCGAAGCACCAGCTGCCGCCATGCCGCCGCCAAGCACCAGCGCCAGCGCATCGACCAGGCTGGGCAGCCCCTCGGCAGCCAGAAAAGCACCGCCCAGGGCTGCCATCAGCAGTAGTAGCACAATTTTCAGCTTAAAAAGCACCACGGTCGTCTGCCACCAGCCAAGCGCTGGCCGTGAAACTGCCGCCGGGGCGGCGATACGCAGCTCGCTCATTCCACGATCACCTTTCCCGCCATCACATGGTGCCCTGTGCCGCAGTACTCGTGACATACCAGCAAATATTCACCCGGCTCGTCGAATGTCGTCGTGACGCGCGAGATCTGGCCGGGTATCACCATTACGTTCACCGGCGTTTTGTTGATCTTAAAACCGTGGATGACATCGCGGCTGGTGACGACAAAGGTTACTTCAGCACCGCGCGGCACGCGGATCTCGCCGGGCATAAACTGGAAGACCTGCGCCACCACCGCCACTTCGTAGCGGCCCGGCGCAAGCTCGCGCACACCGGGCTGGTCGAAGGGTGCCGTCTGGGCGATAGCTGCCGGGTTGATCTGGCCGCCATCGCCCGGCACGCCCACGCCAGCGACAAAGGCGGTGATGATCACCGCCACCAGAATGGCGATCGGGATCGCGATACTCGGCAAGATCCAGGCGATTTCGAACAGATAACCGATGTACTTCTTGTTCATTGCTGTGGAATTCCCCCGCTCATAACCAGCTGCGTATACACCTGTAGCCACAGCAACGTCAGCAGTAACAGGTAACCAAGCGTGATCAGCAAGGCGCCGCGCGGCAACTCGTGGCTCGTGTGATCGTCATCGTGCTCCGAAACCGGGTCGAACTCGATGTGTTGGGGCATGAACGCGCTCCTCGTACCTCTGGTGCGTCTCGTAATGAAGCTGGCTTTGCTAAGCCTCATCACAAGACGCATACTCCTAATCCACATAACAAGTGAAAAGATGCGATGCCTCGTAGACCGCGCGCAGCGGGCCAGCGCTGCTGTGTTCTGTCGCCACCAGGCCCATATCGCGCAGCACACGCTCAGGAGAAAGCTCGGCGCCTGCGTAGACATTACGAATCTCGCCGCGCTCGTCGACGAAGAAGACGCGCTCGTCGAAGCGGCGCCGGGCTGTTCGGCGTAGTACACGCCAAGCTCGCCGCCCACCAGCGCCTTGATCTCGCGCGGGTAGCCAGTCAGCAGTCGCCACACACTAGCGTCGGCCTGCCAGAACGTAGCGTGCTGTTTGAGACGGGTGGGCGTATCGAAGGCCGGGTCGATGCTGATCGTCAGCAGCTGCATCTGCGTGCCGAGCAGGCCCTGGGTGCGCAGGGCATCGCGTACGGCGAGCAGGCGCTGCTCTTGGGCGGCACAATCGGCGCTGCAGCGCGTGTAGGAGAAGCTAATCAGCGCCAGCGAGCGCGTAGATCGTCGCGGCCAAACCAGTCGCCGTTCTGGTCAACCAACAGAAAAGGCGGTAGCGGGCGCATACGCGGCAGCACTTTTACCGGCTGCGCGATCGCAAACCAGAGGATCAGCGCAACCGGTGTTAGTGCGGCGAGCGCGATCAGCAGCGTGACTGCGGGCTTCTTCATCGGAACCTTTTCTCGTGATGTGAACGCGCACAGGCGATACGGGGAGTATAGGTCGTAGGGCGGGGCGATAGAGTGAATGGGCGACAATTTAAAAGAAAGGTTGTATAACCAAAAGAGGGCGGCTCATACATGAGCCGCCCCCGCTGTTGGTTAGCCTCAATCATCAGACGGTGGCCACGCCAGGTAGTGGCACACGCTGCCGCCGAGCACAAAGAGGTGCCAGATCGCATGGCCAAAGGGCAAGCGCCGGTTATGATAGAAAAAGGTACCGGCGGTGTAAACCACGCCGCCCAGCACCAGCCAGACCAGCGTGGTGGTGGAGATGGCCTGCATCAGCGGGCCGAAGGCGAGCAGCACCAACCAGCCCATCACGATATAAATCGCCGTGGAAAGCAGCGGGAAACGCCCGATGAAACGAATCTTCAGCACGATGCCGAGCAGCGCTAAGCCCCAGATCAGGGCGAACATGCTCCAGCCCCATACGCCGCTCAGGCTGACCAGCATAATGGTGTGTACGTTCCCGCGATCAGTACATAGATCGCACAGTGATCGAAGATCTCTAGCTTCGCTTTTACTGCCTGCTTACGCGCTGCGTGATAGAGCGTGGAAGCAGTGTAGAGCAAGACGAGCGAGAAGCCGTAAATAATCACCGCCATCAGCCGTAAGCCATCGCCCATTGTAGCCGCCAGCGCGACCAGCGCTATCGCGCCGATCAGCGCGGCCAGCGCGCCTAGCCCGTGGGTCAATGTGTTGGCGAACTCTTCGCGCGCCGAAAATGTCTCATTGCTTGTCATCATCATTTCTCCTCAAAATATATCTAGTAGTCCTAAACAGCTTGTGAAGAAGTCTTTGTCGATGCTCGCGGCTACGCCGCGAGCATCGACACGACCTCTAACACAACCTATTTAAGATTGCTATCGTAATCCTAAATGGCTCGTAGAGTAGTTGTGTGGTACGTCGCGGCTACGCCGCGACGTACCACACAACCTTGTTTACTATTTAGGATTACGATAAAAACCGACAGCAGCTTACCATAGCAGCTGTCGGCCCTCTTCGTTAAGTGCGTTGCGGCTAATCGCAGGTCATATCCTCTATGTGACGAACGTCACATAGACAGTGTTGCACTATGAGTGCCAGCAGGACAGCGAAGAGCCGTCGCAAGCGACGGCTCTTCGCTGTCCTGCTGATGCTTTTCTAGAGATCTACTAATTCAAGACGCGCAAGCAGCCTGAAGTAGGACAGAATTTCCGTCGGCGCGCGCAGGTCAAGCTCCAGTTCAACCAGATCGACGATCGCACCAAGTGCCCGTTCGCCATCGGCCCAGTAGAGCGCGACATCGGCGGCCAGACTGTTGAGGCGACCGGACAGTGTAGCCCGCGCCGCCAGGCGTTCTTCGGTCGATAGGCGCAGCAGATGGGGGGCCAGGCTCACCGGGCCACGATAGCGCCGCCGGGGAATGAGCGCGGCATCAGCCGGGTTGAGCCGCGCCACCTCAGCGCTGTGCCAGTCGCCGAGCACCTCGCGCTGCTGCGCCCAAAGCGCGGCAGCGATCGAATGAGCGTGAGTCGTTGCCTTCGCCGGATCGAACTGCGGGTTGAGCTTCTGCAGGCTCGTGAGCGCAAGTGCGTGCTGCTGGGTGCGAAACTGCCATTTACGCTCCCAGCTCACACCAGGGGGCGCATCGCCGCCGAGCGCCGCCGAAACCGCGCTCTGCAATTCGTGGCTTAACCGTGCGATAAAGCGCGCATTCATCTCGCTCGCCAGCCAGTCCGTCTCGGTTGGCCCAGCGTTGCCCGCCGCATACAGATAGCTGGCGGCCAGCGTCGTATTGCGCTGCAAGGTCTTCGCCGACACCTTATCGAGCGTATCGCCGGTGGTATGGTAGAAGCGGTCGGGCCACTGCACCAGCATCGGTGTGCCGATACCGACCGTCGGATCGCCGAAGATATAGTGATCGCTGCCGTTCGAGTAGGGCACGACGGCGTGGCGATAGAGCGGCGGGCGGCTGCGCCCGTCGAAGGTGTGGCCTGCGCCCCAGAACTGTTCGCGTAATGCCTCCAGCAGATCGGCAGCGAAGTGCGGCAGCGCCTCTGAGGGCCGCACCAGCAGCCAGGAGCTACCGGTCTGCGCCTCGTCCTCGCCGACCATATCGAGGTTCAGCGCAGCCACAGTGCGTGCGATCTCGGCCTCGTGGCTGGCCAGATAGAGGTAGGTGCCGGTCATCTCTGGCACCCAGAGGAAGCGCAGCGTGCGCCGGGGGCGCGGTAATGTACCGCTCTGCACAAGTGTATGCAGTGCGCGCGCGGCCTCCATCACGGCGGCAGCACCGCTCGCATTGTCGTTGGCAAAGGGGGTGGGGTGGCAGAGATGCGCCACAAGCAACACCTGGTCTTCGCTCTCGCCGGGGATAGTCGCAGTTACGGCTTCGATCTGGCCATCGGCGAAGTGGCTGCGCACGTGCGCAGCCACCCGCAGTGGGCCAGCTTCAAGGCGCTGGCGCAACTCCTTCCCAGCGCGCGGGCTGAGCGCGAACCCAAAGGCGCGCGTTTCGCCGCCCCACCACCACCACGAGGCATACTGAATCTCGTCCGGCAAGTCGCCGGACGGGCAGATCTCGGGGATGCTGCGCATGCCGTCGAAGAGCACGCCTGCCGCGCCGTAGCGCTCGACAGCAAGCGTCTGCACGGCCATCGGCATGCTGCGCGTGAGCACCAACTTGCCGCGCACATCAACACCAGCATAATCGGCCTCGCGCTCGCCGCCCTCGATCGCTACCACCTCGAACTCGCCGTCGGCGGGGGCGCTGCGCGGGATCAGCGACAACGGCACCACACGATAGTCGGCCAGGCGCTGTACACGGCCATCGTCCAGGCGCAGATCGAGCCATGCTTCGTCGCACCACCACTCTTGAAAAAGCGGCTCGCCCCAGGCCCACAACCCCTCGCGGCTGGTGTAGCTTTCGATATCGCTCTCTATCCCCCAGCTGCGCAATGTATGGATCAACCACTGCGCCGCTTCGCGATACATCGGGCTGGCCTGAATGCGATGCCACTGGCTAATACGCGCCACCAGATTCCGTGCCGCCACCCCCGACACTTCCTGATCAATGGTACTCACGAGTCGCTGGTACATACTATTCACCTTCCCGAAGGGATAGAGCTAAGATTTCTGTCTGATTCGCGCCGCAAGCCGCACAAAACCCACCGCCGCCTGCCCATATATCGAAATCAGATACTCGCCACCTGCTGTAAACCTATGCTTAAAAAGTTGTCAAGCATATTGGCATCTTCATGTTATACTGATGCTGTTTAAACTAAAGTTACGCATGCATAGAATCAGGTAAAGCCTTGTCAATCAGCGATACAGATGACGCGCTGCTTTTTGTCCAGCGCGATTTACTTTTTGCCGCGTTGAGCGCGATGCGCACCCTTGCCTTGCCCGCGTTGCGCGCGGAGCTGCAAGCGCTGCAGGCTGATCTCGACGACAGCGCCCACCCGATCTGTGCGGGCCAGCAACATCCGGCGGCGCTACCGCTCAGCCGCGATATTCTGCGCGCCGATCTCGAACAGATCGCCGCCGCGCTGACACTTGAGCGCGCCCGCTACTACCTGGAGCGTCTGATCCGCGGCATCACCGCCGCGCGTAGCAATGGCGACAACGACATCAATCTGAACCGCTGGAAGGAGTACGGCGACATCCACACCGATAGCCTGTGGATGATCGAGCGCCGCGACAGCAGCGGTGTGCATACCGCCGACTACTGGGGCAATTTCGTGCCGCAGATCCCCAACCAGATGCTGCGCCGCTATACGCGCCCCGGCGATTGGGTGATCGACCCGTTTGCCGGCTCCGGCACCACGCTGATCGAGGCGCAGCGCCTGGGTCGCAACGCACTCGGCATCGAGCTGCAACCGCGTATGGTCGCGCGCATCCAGGCCGCCGTCGCCACCGAGCCTAACCCACACCACACGCAGTGTGTCGCGGTGCAAGGCAACAGTGCAACCATCGATGTACGCGCCTTGCTTGGCGACTTGCAGGTGCGCGAGGCCCAACTCGCTGTTCTGCACCCGCCCTATTTCGATATTATCCGCTTCAGCGACGACGCCGACGATCTTTCCAATGCACCCTCGGTCGATGCTTTTCTCGCCCTTATGGGCCAGGTCGTCGACAACCTCACGCCCGCATTGGCGCGGGGTCGCTATCTGGTGCTGGTGATTGGCGATAAGTACATGCGCGGCGACTGGATTCCGCTGGGCTTTCTGACCATGAACGAGGTACAGCAACGCGGGTTTCGCCTCAAAAGCATTGTGGTCAAAAACTTTGAGCAGACTGTCGGCAAACGCCAGCAAAAGGAGCTCTGGCGCTATCGCGCCCTGGCCGGCGGTTTCTTCGTGTTTAAGCACGAGTATCTGTTTTGTTTTTCAGAAACGTTGAGAGAATTCAGGAGTCAAAATTCAGAAGTGCAGTGGAACCATTGCGTTTACTGCGTAGGGTTCGAACTTCACTGATTTCTACCTTCGTAATGGGTTCAATGTGCAGTCCTGCACCATTCTAACTTTTGACTCCTGACTCCTACATTTTTACACTCGTTTAATCGCCAGCATAGTAATATCGTCCGGCAGGATGTCGTGACCGAGATGGGCGCGTGCGCTAGCGTCGATATGCTGCATCAGCCGGGTGATGTCGAAAATCGGCGCTTGCAGCAGCGATAGCAGGCGCTCTTCGCCAAACATTTCACCGCTGGCATCGCGCACTTCGGTTGCGCCATCAGTGTAGGCCAGCACAGTATCGCCGTGGCGCAGCCAGGCGCTACCAACGGAGAAGCGACTTACATCGGCGATACCCACCGCCGGGCCAGTCGGGTCGAGAAAATCCTGGTCGCCGCTCTGGCGTATCAACACGGGGGCCGGATGCCCACCATTCACATACGTTAACTCGCCGGTGTCGGGGTCGAGCAGGCCGAAGAAGAGCGTAGCGAACATACGGCTCTCGCGATGGTGACGCGCGATATAGCTGTTCGTCAGCGCCACGGCCCGAAGTGCGTCGGTTGGGTCACCGCCGTACTGCTGCTCGGCAAAGGCACGCACCAGCGAGCGCGTCAGCGCCATAAACAGCGCCGCGCCCACCCCTTTATCGCAGACATCGGCGATGACAAAGCCCAGCAGCCCGCCCGGCAGTACAAAGGCATCGTAGAAATCGCCGGCCACCTCGCGTGCCGGATGGAATGCGGCCGCGATCTCCCAACCGGTGACGCGCGGCAGGCTCGCCGGTAGAAAATCGGCCTGTGTGCGCCGACCTAACTCCAACTCCTGCTTCACCGAGGCGAGGTAGGCGCGCTCCTGGTCGCGCAGGCGTTTCTTCTCCAGACAGGCATCGATCTTGGCGTGCAGCAGCACCGGGTTGAAGGGCTTCAACAGATAATCTTCTGCACCGAGCTCGATGCAGCGCACCACGCTGTCGAGCTCGCCCACCGCCGAGATAACGATCACCGGAATATAGCGCAGCACGTTATCGTCGCGCAGATGCTCCAACACCTCATAACCGTCCATACGCGGCATCATAATGTCGAGCAAGACCATATCAAAGCGCTGTCGCGCCAGCAGTTCCAGGCATTGCACACCATCTTCAGCCACGACAATACTATGCCCACGCTTCTGCAGGCGGCGCGCCAGTAGATCGCGGTTGTTCTCGTTATCGTCGACCACCAAGATGGTACCAATTTCGTTCATGGCCTAACCCAGTTCATCACCAATGCGCGCACGTCTTCCAGCAGTTCCTCGTGATTATACGCGCCTTTTTGCAAAACCTTTTCGACATAGCCGTTCAGCCTTGCCCGATCGGCTGCAGTCAGATCCATCGCGGTGAGTACCACGATCGGAATCGAGCGCCAGAGCTGCGTTGAGCGCAAAGCACCCACAACTTCAAAACCATCGAGGGTCGGCATCATCAGGTCGAGCAAGATCAGATCGGGGCGACGCTCGGCGACCCGTCGTAGCGCCGCAGCCCCGTTGTCGACATCGTCGACCTGCCAGCCCTCTTTCTCTAACATTTTGCGCAACATCTCACGCGTGGTCTGGTCGTCTTCCACCACCAGAATGTAGGCCGCATTATTCGCGTCCTCCCTGCCGCTGCGGAAGCCCTCCAGCACTGTCAGCAGGCGCTCACGCTCGATCGGCTTGGTCAAATAGTCGGCAGCACCGAGCGCGATACCACGCTTTTCCGCGTCGACCATTGTCACCATCACCACCGGAATGCGCGCCAGATCGGGGTCGCCTTCAGTTCGTTCAGAACGCTCCAGCCATCCATATCGGGCATCATCACATCGAGCGTAATTGCGGCTGGGCGCAGTTCTCTGGCTAGCTGAAGGCCGGACGCCCCGTTCTCGGCGGTGACAACCGCAAGGCCATCTGCGGTTAGTGTGCGTTCGATTAAATCGCGGGCAACCGGGTCGTCGTCGATAACAAGCACCAGCCCGCTGCTATTGGCCGCAACCACTGCGGGCATCACCGCTTCAAGGCTGCCGGTCGCCGGTCGATCGTCACGCTTGCCAAGCGGCAGCAACACAGTGAAAGTGGAGCCGACATCGATCTCGCTGCTTACAAGGATGTCGCCGCCCATAAGCTGGGCAAAGCGCCGACTGATCGCCAGACCAAGGCCAGTGCCGCCGTATTTTCGCGTGGTCGATGCATCGGCCTGGGTGAACTCTTGAAACAGGTTAGCCACTTGCTCAGCGCTCATGCCGATGCCGGTGTCGCTGATCTGAAAGACGACCGCCGCGTTCGGCGGCAGCTCACGGCCATCAAATTGCGCAGCCAGAGTTTCAAGCGGGGCAACACGGAGCGTTACTGTGCCGCGCTCGGTGAATTTTGCCGCATTCGAGAGCAGATTGAGCAAGATCTGGCGCGTTTTCGTCAAGTCAGCGCTGATATTGCCGAGCTGCGATGCAAGATCGAGATCTAGCCGGTTGCCGCGTTTTTCCACCAGCGGCTGAACGCTGACGATCACCTCGTCGATCAGGCGGCGCACATCGAAACGCTCGTAGTAGAGATCCATCCGTCCGGCCTCGATCTTCGAGAGGTCGAGAATGTTGTTGATCAGTTCGAGCAGATGTTTGCCAGCGGTGCGAATCTTCTCCAGATCGGTCGTCAGATCGGCGTAGCCTGCGTCCTCAGCCTCCTCGCGCAGCATCTCCGAGTAGCCGATAATTGCGTTCAGCGGCGTGCGCAGCTCGTGGCTCATATTGGCGAGAAAGGCGCTCTTGGCGCGGTTCGCCGCTTCAGCGGCTTCTTTCGCGCGCAGCAGCTCTTCCTCGGCACGTTTGCGCTCGGTGATATCGCGGAAGGTTGCCGTGTAAAACGGTTCGCGCCCGACTCTGGCTTCGGTGACGACGACTTCCAGCGGGAAGAGTTCACCATTCTGCCGTCGCCCGATCGTTTCACTGCGGGTGATCGACCCGATCAGGGCACGCAACTGCTGGCTCTCGTGCGTCGGCGACTCAGCTTCACCGCCGATTAACGTCGTTACCGGAATACCGCGCAGCTGGCTACCGCGGTAGCCGAAAATTGTCTCCGCCGCCGGGGTTGAGCGAGGTGACAGCCCAAGCCCATCGCGGGCAAAAGGTGACAATCCCGTCCATCGCAGTTTTTACGATCGTCTCGGTGCGCGCCACGGCCTGTTCGAGCGTATCCATCACGCTGTTGTAGCGCCCGGCGATCTGACCGACCTCAGTGAAGGCTCGACCGGCACCCGCAGGCTGAGGTCGCCGGTTTTAGATTGGCGATCCATCACCATAAAAAGATCGAGTAGATCGGTAGTCGCACCGTGCTCAGAGACATTCAAGCCGATCTCTTCATCGGGCGGGCTTGCGCGCAGTGGCGAGAAACGGTTTACAATACTCAGGGCGACATAGGTGACGCAGAACGTCCAAATGCCGCAGGCGACGATGCCGAGCCCCTGTACGCCGAGCTGGTTCCAGAATGAGAGGCCGGTGTTCAGGCGTTCGGGGATGCCGAACAGGGCGACCGCCAGCGTGCCCCAGATGCCAGCGCCGAGATGAACGGGAATAGCGCTCACCGCATCGTCGATACGCAGGCGCTCGAGCACGATGTCGCAGCCGACCATCACCATACCGCCGATAGCGCCGACAATCACCGCCGCGAGCGACGAGTAGGCGTTGGCACCAGCGGTAACGGCCACAAGGCCGGCGAGCACGCCGTTCAGCGAGAGATCGACGGCGGCTGTTTTGCGGATGCGCCAGCCAAGCAGCAGCGCCGCTACCAGGCCGCCCGAACCGGCGAGCAGCGTATTGGCGATAATCGTCGGGATCTGGCCGTTTGCAGCGAAGGTGCTGCCGCCGTTAAAGCCGAACCAGCCAAACCAGAGGATAAACGTACCCAGCGTGGCGAGCGGAATATCAGCGCCCTGCATACGGCGTGGTAGGCCATCTTTGGGGAAACGGCCCATACGCGGGCCGAGGATCAGCAACGCAGCCAGCGATGTCCAGCCGCCGAAGCTATGGACGACGGTGGAGCCGGCAAAATCGACAAAGCCCTGACGCGCCAGCCAGCCGACAGGTTCGTTCTGAGCCAGGCCGGCCCAGGCCCAATGGCCGAAAATTGGGTAGCTAAACCCGGCGATCAGCACCATAATCAGCAGGTAGCTGTGGAAGCGCATCCGCTCGGCGACAGCACCAGCCAGGATCGTCGCCGCCGTGCCGCAGAACATGATCTGGAAAACTACAAAGGCATCACGGAAGGGGTCTTGAAAGTCGAGGTTGGGGGCGAAATCGCTGCGACCGAACCAGCCACCGGCACTTGCGCCGAACATCAAGGCGAAACCAAACAGCCAGAATATCAGCGTCGATACGCCGAAATCGGCCAGGTTCTTCATAGCAACGTTGATGTTATTCTTGCGCCGGGTCACCCCAGCTTCCAGGCACATAAAGCCGGCTTGCATCAGAAACACCAACCCGGCACATAGCGTGATCCAGAGAATATCATCGATCGACTTATTCATCGGTCGCTGCTCTCGATAGTATGAACATGTGGTTATAACAAGGTAAACGAGAGTATAGCAGTATGTTGCTACCAAAACATGACATCTAGATGAACAGGAGCACTGATATGCTCACGTCTGATGCGATCGTTGGCGGGCTGGGAACACGTGAAATTCCCGGGCCGGTGTACGTCTACACAACGCTTGATTCGACGATGGACGAGGCGCGTCGACTGCTTGCAGAGAACCCGGACGCAGGCGCGTTGCTGGTTGTTGCCGAAGAGCAGACGGCGGGCCGTGGGCGCGTGGGGCGCAGCTGGCAAGCTCCGGTCGGCAGCGCCTTGCTATTCACGCTCGCGCTACGCCCGCACTGGCTACCGCCTGCCCCATGGCATCGCCCTGGTGCAACTCGCCGCCGTGGCGCTCTGCGAGGGGATCAGTACCGCCACCGGGATCACGACCGGCCTCAAATGGCCGAACGATCTGCTGCTCTCGGCACGGAATGTGCCAATGGTAGAGGCAGGCCTCAGGATGCAGGACAGAGCAAGGTGGCCACGTCTGACGCCACTTCGTGCGGGATGCTCACGAACGTGCGCTACACTGATCCCGCAGAAGACAACCTCCCCTGGGCGAAAGCCGGGGGCATTCTGCTGGAAAGCAACGTGGTCGGCGAGCAGTTCGACTTCGCCCTGATCGGCTGCGGCCTAAACATCAGTGCTAGCCCACCGCTGGCGAAGGTACGCTACCCGGCGACTAGCGTGGGGGAGGCGCTTGGCGGTGCCATCGATCGGCTAGCGGTGTTGCGCGCGATCTTAGTTCATTTCGACGCATGGTATATACGGCTCGCACAGGGCGACTACGAGCCGCTCTTCGCCGCCTGGCGCAAACAGTTGCTAACGATCGGGAACCAGGTACGCATCGAGACCGCACAGGGTATGCTGGAAGGACGTGCCGAGGCCGTCGCTATCGATGGCTCACTCTTGTTGCGCAGCAGCGATGGCAGGCTCCATACGATCTATAGCGGCGACGTTGGCGTGCTTTGAAAGCCAACTGTCATCTTCTCAGCGGAGCATCAGATCGCCCTGTACGGTGCCCCGAGGAACCTGTGGTATAGTAGTAAGCGGATTGATACAAGGCGCAGGCGCTCGTTGCGCGCGATCCTGGTCGCTCTACGTAACCTCTCACCTGTACCCTTGTGTGCGAAAGGAGCGGAAACCAGACGGTATGCCGTTTTTTAGAAGACGCCTGACGCTCGGCGTTCTGCTAGTAACCGGCCTGCTCATGCTGACCACGGTGGTCAGATTGGGTTGGGAATGGAGCCAGGCGCTTGCGGACATCGACGAGATGATCGTGACGCCCGTCGTCCTCATCGAGCCAACAGCAGCGCCGGGCCAGACAAGTGAAGAACGCTCCTCCGCTCCCGAATCTAGCGCCCCAGCTTCATCAGCGGACACCGCAACGCAATCGATGTTCCCTGTTGCTCCCACGGCGGAGCCGACCTACGACGGTAGCACTGCGCCGTTGAATATTTTGCTGCTCGCACGACGCTCGCCCCGGCGATGAGGCGCTGCGCACGGATGCGCTCGTGCTGGTACGGCTCAACCGTATCGACGGGAGCGTGAGCATGTTGTCGCTACCGCGTGACCTCTGGGTGACGTACCCAAACAGTTATGGCAAAGGGCGTATCAACGCGGCCTATGCGCTGGGCGAAGAAGCGATTGGGCCGGGGGGTGGCGCCGCCATGGCCAAGGCGACCGTTGGCAAGCTGCTCGGGTTGCGCATCGATCATTTTGTGATGATCAACTTTAAGGGCTTTGAGACGCTGATCGACGGACTTGGCGGCATTCGTGTTAATGTGCCTGAGCCGATCTACGACCCGGCATACCCGACCGAGAATTATGGCACGATCGAGGTGCGCTTCCCGCGCGGCGAACAGACTTTGAGCGGCGAGCGCGCGCTGATTTACGCGCGGACGCGCCATGCCGATAGTGACTTCGGGCGCAATCAACGCCAGCAGCAAGTGCTGGTGGCAATTTTCGACCGGGTGCGCGAGCGCGGCTTGCTCCAGCAGCTCACTAGCCTCGATGAGTACACCGGTGCCCTCCGCGGCTATGTGCAAACCGACATCGACAAAACATCATGATCGAGGTAGCCAACTGGGCGCGCAGCGTTGATATCGACAATGTTGAGCGCTACGCGATCGACTCAAGCGTGGTCGTTGAGCTGCGCGATCCAGCGACCTTTGCCGTGGAGCCAAAAGAGCTGAAGAAGATCGTCGGCCAGTTCACCGGCGACGCAACCTCAAAAGCGGGCGGCGAGTGATAGGATGTGGTCGGAGGGATTGGCCGTATTGTGGCCAGTCGCTCCGACTACCCGCTGCTTTATGAACCAGCACTCACTTGCACGCGGCATCGCCATTGCCGCGTTTTTGATCGCCCTCGGCAACATCGCTAGCCCGCGCCTCGGCCTGATCCGCGTCTCGGCCATCGCCAACTATTTCGGCATCGGCCCCGAAGTAGACGCCTTCACCCTCGCCTGGACAGTACCAAATACGATTTACGATCTGCTGATCAATGGTGCAGTCAGCGCGGCGCTCGTACCGATCTTCAGCGAGTACGCCGAAGGCGACGAAGACGAGTTCTGGCGTGTGGTCACCAGCATCTTCAGCATCGCTATGCTGGCGCTGGCTGCGCTGCTGCTGTTGGCCACCTGGCAGGCACCAGCCCTGGTGAGCCTGCTGGCGCGCGGCGACGAAACGGCATTGCAGAGCACAGCGACGGATCTGGTGCGTCTGCTTTTGCCGTCGGTGTTGTTTATGGCGGTTTCTGGCCTAACGACAGCGGTGCTCTATGCGCGCCGCACTTTCTTGCTGCCGGCCTTTGTCGGCGCGGTCTTCAACGCCGGCATGATCTGGGCATCGTCGCCTTCCACGAGCGCCTGGGCATCTACAGTCTCGCCGTCGGCGCGTTTATCGGCGCGCTCGGCCAGGTGTTGCTACAAGTGCCCGGTCTGCGCGGCATGCGCGTGCTCCCCGACCTACAGCATCCAGCGGTACGGCGCATTGTGCTGCTCTACGCGCCGGTAGCGCTCGGCATCGGCTTTTCCATCCTCGGCACACTGATCGACCGCTGGCTAGCCTCGGGTATCGCCGACGCGCTCTCGACCATGCAATATGCTACCACGCTGATTCAGTTTCCGCTGGGGCTTGTCGCTACCGCGATCTCGATCGCGGTGCTGCCGACACTCTCGCGCCAGAACGTCGCAGCCGACGAAGAGTCGTTTCGGCGTACGCTGGGTATGGGCCTCAAAGTCGTGCTCCTGCTGGTGATTCCGGCCACGATTGGCCTGGCGACGCTCGCTGCGCCGATCACGGCGCTGCTCTTTGAGCGCGGTGCTTTTGGCAGCACCGATACGGCGATCACAGCGCTGGCCTTGCTCTGTTATCTGCCGGGGCTGCCAGCTGCTGCACTCGACCAGCTGCTGATTTTTGCCTTCTACGCGCGCAAAAACACTTTAACGCCAAACCTTATTCAAGGAGCGGCGATCGTGTGTTACCTTGTGGTTGCGCTGCCGCTGCTCTGGCTCAGCGAACTTGGTCTGTTGGCGCTCGTGTTGGGCAATTCAGCCCAGTGGATGGGCCACGCCCTTATCGCCTACCTGCTGTTGCGCCGCGAGGTTTCGTTCGGCGGCCTGCGGCTCGGCGAAGCGACGCTCAAGGCGCTGCTGGCGAGCGGCATTATGGCCCTGGTGGTGCTTACAATTGTAGTATTGAGCGCCCCGCTGAGCTGGCCACCACTGCTGACACTAGCCATCGCTGGTGGTGCCGGAGCGGCTAGCTATTTTCTTACAAGCGCGTTGCTAAAGGTCGAGGCGCTCGACTTCTTTATCGCCGCGCTGCGACGCAAGTTGCGGGCGTAAGTTTTAATCGCAGAGGGCACAGCGCGCGGAAGGTATAATATCAGGTGTCAGTATTTTACTCTTGCTCGACGCAAAGGATGCGCGCCGCCAGAAGCGCTTCTGGTTGGGGGCCGATCTGGTGGTCGAGGTCGCCAGCGAGGACGATCCAGCGCAGAACGACATGGACGGACGGCCACCATGTAACTCGTGTAACTAAGGAATTGGTGTTGCCGGCTCTGACAGCAAAGCGGCCCAAGACCCTTAGTTTACCGCAGCGAGCACAGCACGCAGCGGGTGATACAAGAGGAACTCGATGAACGCACTCCTTGCGGCACTACTGGCACTTGTTCCACTCGGTGTTGTGCTTGTGCTTATGCTCGTCTGGCGCTGGCCTGCCGCCAATGCCGGCCTGGCGGGCCTGGCTGCGGCCCTTGGCTTGGCCTGGTTTGTCTTCGGCTTCGGCACCTCCGTTTACCCTGAGCTTGGCGTGGCACGCGCCACTGGTGGCGCATTGGCTGAAGCAACGGTGACCGCGCTGACCATCCTTTGGATCATTGTACCTGCCCTGTTACTCTACCAGTTGCAGCTAGGATCGGGCGCGATCGACGTGCTGCGCAGCGCACTGGGCAGTGTCTCGGACGATACACGCATCATCGCGATCCTGGTCGCCTGGTTTTTCGCCCTGTTTCTTGAAGGAGCTGCCGGTTTCGGCACCAGCATCGCACTCACAGCACCTTTTCTGATCGGTTTTGGCTTTACGCCGGTCGAAGCGCTTAGCGCCACGTTAATCGGTCACTCGGTGGGCGTATCCTTCGGAGCGGTTGGCACGCCGGTCTTCGCGCAGGCCGAGATGAAGTGGGTTGAGTGGGGCCGAGATAGCGCGCCCGCTGGGGCTGTATCATCTCGCGTTAGGCTGGATCATGGCGCTCCTGATGATGCGTGTGGTCACACGCTCACAGGCGGCGAGTAGCACCTCGCGCGGTATTTGGGGCTGGACGCTGCTGGCAGCAGCGCTCTTTCTCATCCCCATGTGGTTGATAGCGACTTTCGTCGGCCCCGAATTGCCGACGCTGGGCGGCTCGCTGATCGGCGGCGTTGCCTTTGTGTCGATTATGCGCG
>JAAUTF010000745.1 GCA_012031775.1 Candidatus Altimarinota bacterium
CGCCCCGATCAGCACGTCAGCTGAACGACATCATCATCGCGGTTGGAAATTTAGCGCTGTAAATTATAGTGGTGCGCTTGCTGGCGGCGTAGCCGCCAGCAAGCGCACCCCCTTCTTCACAAACCTGTAAGGTGAAGGTATGTTTCAACTGACCGATGTGCCCCGCGTTTTGCCGGAGCTGTTGGTGATCGTGCTGGCGCTGCTGGTGCTCGGCTCGGATATTTTCGAGCGCTGGGCCGATACCGAGGCGGCGCGGCGCGAGCGGGTGCGCTCTTCGGCCTCGTTGGCCGCGATCGGGCTCGGCATGATCTTCGCCATCGCGCTGCTGCAAAGCGGCTACGTCTATCGCCTGCCGGAAGACGCGGCGGTCAATATTTTTACCAATATTCTGCGCAACCTGCAGAGCGGTGGCCCCGGCGGGGCGGCGCTTGTTGGTGCCTTTGCCACCGATCATCTGACGATGATCGCGCGCCTACTGCTGATCGGTGGGGCGCTGCTAGCGGTGCTGCTCACGCTCGATGATGCGCCGACCGCGAACCCCGGCGAGTTCTACGCGCTTATCCTCTTCTCCACCGCCGGTATGTGCCTGATGGCCGGTGCCACTGAATTTATCATCGCATTTTTAGCGATCGAGCTAACCTCGATCCCGCTCTACATTTTGGCCGGCTATTACCGCAACGAGCCACGTGCGTCAGAAGCCGGTATGAAATACTTTCTCTTCGGCGCGCTCTCCTCGGCCATTTTGCTCTACGGCATGAGCCTGGCCTACGGTGCCTCAGTGGCCGCGTTGGTGGGTACGAGTGCGGCCAACGATCTGACGCAGTTCGCCCGTGTGGCCCAGGTTGCCGCCGAGACGGGCACTGCGGCGAGCATTCTAACCCTGGGCATGCTCTTTATCATCGGCGGCGTTGGCTACAAAGTGGCCGTGGTGCCCTTTCACGCCTGGGCACCGGATGTGTATCAAGGCGCGCCGCTGCCGATCACTGCTTTTATCGCCACGGCTTCAAAAGCGGCAGGCTTTATTCTGCTTTACCGCCTGCTGATCACGGCATTCCCGCAGCTCGCTGGGAGTGCCGCGCTCGATGCCGAGTTCGGCGGCTGGGCTGGTGTGCTCACCATCCTGGGGCTGCTCACACTGATTATCGGTAACCTGGCGGCGCTGCCGCAGACCAACGTGCGGCGCCTGCTGGCCTATTCCAGTATCGCGCAGGCTGGCTTTATCGTGATGGCGCTCGTCGCCTGATCGCACCGCTCAGCAGCGACCGCACCCAGGCGGTCTCCGCACTGCTCTATTATCTGCTTGTCTACACGCTGAGCAACATCGGCGCGTTCGGCGCGCTGGCAGCGGTGGCCATTGTCAGCGGCGACGAGTTGGCCGATCTGCGTGGCTTGGCACGGCGCAACCTGCCGCTCGCCGTGCTCTTCGCTGTCTGCGTGCTCTCGCTGGCGGGCATTCCGCCGCTCGCCGGCTTCTTCGCCAAGTTCTTTGTCTTTATGGCGGCTTGGCAGGCCGGCGCACAGCTGTTCGTGAGCGTTGGCGTGATCATCACGGTGATCGCGCTCTACTACTACCTGCGCCTGCTCAAAGCCATGTTTATCGACGAGCCCGCCAACGCTGCGCCGATCGTTATGCCGCCCGCGATCGGTGCAACGATCACCGTCAGCGCCGCGCTATTGCTGCTGCTCGGCGTCTACCCGAACCTGGTGCTCGGTGTGTTCCAAAACGTGCAATCGGTGGCAGGCGGGTAAATCATTTTTGAACCACAAAGGCGCAAAGAATTAAAGTAGGCAGGGCGAAATTGGTACAGCTCTGATCGAAGCTGCACCACGGCGCAGCTCATACATACAAATGTGCGGCCTTCGCGTCTTTGCGCTTTGTGGTTCATCTGCCTGGCTGCGGCGCGCTCTGGTGAAGCTGACATATACAAATGTGCGGCCTTCGCGTCTTTGTGGTTAACCCTTGCCCACATCAAGGAGCTTGTATGCAGCTTGATATGTCGTTCCCGGTCGATAGCAATGCGCTTCCGAGCGCTGCGGAAGTGGCGCGTGCGGCAGAGGAACTGGGCTTTGGCGCACTGTGGACGCCGGAGACTGGCCATAATGGCTTTTTACCGCTGGCCATCGCTGCCGAACACACGCGCACGCTGACGATCGGCACGGCGGTAGCGATCGCCTTCCCGCGTAGCCCGATGATCACTGCGCAGCTCGCCTGGGATCTTGCAGCCTTCTCGCAGGGCGCTTTGTGCTCGGTCTTGGCACCCAGGTGAAGGCGCATATCGAGCGTCGCTTTAGTACGCCCTGGGACGCGCCGGTGGGCCGCTTGCGCGACTACATCCGTTCGCTACATGCGATCTGGCGCAGCTGGCAGCACGGTGAGCGCCTCAACTATCGCGGCGAGTTCTATCAGTTTACGCTGATGACGCCCTTCTTCAGCCCCGGGCCGATCGCACAGCCCGACATTCCGATCTATATCGCTGGCGTGAATAGCGGCCTGGCCCAGCTCGCCGGTGAAGTCTGCGATGGTTTTCACGCTCACCCGCTCAACAGTGCGCTGTACACACGCGAGGTGCTGCGCCCGCAGATCGCCGCTGGTGCTGTTGCCGCCGGCCGCGATCCGGCACAAATCGCGCTGGCTGGCAGCGTCTTTGTTATCACCGGCAGCGGCGCACAGTACGATAAGCTGCGTGCGCTCGCGGTGCAGCAGATCTCGTTTTACGCCTCAACACCAAGCTATCGCGCTGTGCTCGACGCGCACGGTTGGGGCGAGGTCGGCGAGCAGCTCTCGCAGTTGGCTTCAGCCCAGCGTTGGGCCGAGATGCCCGCATTGGTAAGCGAGGAAATGCTGCACGCCTTTGCCGTCGAAGCGCCGCCCGCGCGCCTTGGCAGCGCCATTCGTGAACGTTACGACGGACTGCTCGACCGCATCTCGCTCTATGTGCCCTTCGTCCCCGGCGAAATGGACGACTTCTGGCGCACGCTGGTGGCCGATATGCGCGCAAGCGCGCAAGAACCAAGAACCAAGAACCAAGAACCAAGCGACAGCTAGTACACGTCGGCGGAAGTCCCTCCAGGGTTTTAGAAGGGCTTTAGCCCGCCAGAGAATTGCACTCGTAATTCTCGGTTCTCAGTTCTCAGTTCTCAAACTATGCCAGGTGTGTTTGATCAACTCGATCTGTCGCCGAACCCGTTAGAGGAGGCGCGCT
>JAAUTF010000746.1 GCA_012031775.1 Candidatus Altimarinota bacterium
CGGCCCGCAGTGCGGCCGATCCGGCGAACGCGCCGAGCGAGGACATCCTGGGCCGCGCCCGTGGGTCATCCCCGGATCTGGGGGCCCGTTCAGGGTTCCAGCAGCCCGCCCGCCACTACACCCTCGCCCACCACAGAGGTGACACCGTCGCCCGAGCCGACAGCGGCGAACGTGACTATCGTCGACTTCGCATTCACCCCCGCTGTGGTGACCATTCGCCCCGGCGACCAAGTGACCTGGACGAACCAGGATTCTGCGGCCCACACCAGCACCAGTGCGAGCGATCTCTGGGACTCTAGCGCGCTCGATACCGCTGAAAGCTTCACCCAGACCTTCCCAAGCGTAGGCGAATTCCCCTACTTCTGTGCAATACATCCGGGCATGACCGGTACAGTACGGGTGGAAGCAGTACCAGCGCTTGAGCCGTCGATCTATCTGCCTCTGCTGAGAAACTAACCAAGCGGCGTTGGTGCTCCAGAGCGCTGCTGGGCGGCGTGCCTATGGGCATCAATAGCCCAGCGTTCTATGTAGTGGTGGTGCGCGACGGCAAAGCCATCGCGCACCACCACTACATTTGTCTCAGCAGCGACACATGCACCAGCAGGAAGACGACTAGGGCCGGGGCCGTTAGCGTCGTGCTGATCCCGCGCTTGAGCGGCATGGCTGCGGTTGGTCTGCATACGCCTTTCGCGCTCTAAAGCTCGCCACCATCAGGCGTCCGCCTCGGGCGGACAAACGCTTCAGCGTACGAGAAAGAGCGGTGATGGCATGCGCCTGATCGGCCTCAACCTCCTCGGCAGCCCACCATGGGCGACCCCATTGGCAGGCGGGCGAACGGTTCTTTACCTCTTGTCAACCAGCGTCTCCCCATGGTATCCTCTACAGGTATCGGGCGCGCCGCCCGGTGCCGTGTCGAATGCAAGGTATGTGAGCGATGACGGACAGATACCCTCGTGAGCGTGTCGAGCACCTCAAGTATGAGCGCCCACAGGAGGACGGCTTCGCAATGATCGACGGCGAGCTGCGCTATGTCATGGTCAATGAGGCCATGGCCGCCATCGCCGGCGTGCCCGTTGCCGAGCACCTCGGGCGGGCTGTCAGCGACGTCGTGCCGACACTCGCGCCAACCCTTGAGCCGCTGCTCAGGCAGGTGCTCGCCACTGGCGAAGCCACCATCGACATTGAGGTGCATGGCGTTCCCGGAGTGGACGGCACGACCCGCCGTTGGCTCGCCAGCTTCTCGCCAATGCGTTCACGTATCGGGCACGTGGTGGCGATCGATATGGTGGTTCGTGTGTTGCCCGTTCTCCCCCAGCAACGTGGCGTTCCCCTGGGCTTCGCCACGCGGCAGGAGCGTGAGGGCTTCGCCGCGCGGGTTGTGGAAGCCTCCCCGCACCTCATCTACGTCTACGATCTGCAAACCACTCGAAACCGCTACGCGAGCGAGCGCCTGCAGCAGCTCTATGGCTACACCCAGGCCGAACTCGATGCGATGGGGCCAGGTTTCCTGTTTCACCTGCTGCATCCTGATGATGTCGCCGAAGCGCTCAGTAACGTGGAGCGCCTGCGCGCCGCCGCCGACGGCGAGGTATTGGCGCATGAGTACCGCTTCCGCCACAAAGACGGCTCGTGGCGCTGGCTGTGCAGCTACGAACTAGTCTTCAAACGCGACTCCAGCGGGGCGTGACGCAAGTGCTGGGCATCGCCGAAGATATTTCGGCGCGCAAGGCGGCCGAGGCCGCGCTACGCTGGCAGGCCAGCCTGATCGAGCATAGCCACGAGGCCGTCGTGATCTGGGACACCCAGGGCAACCTCGTGTTTTGGAGCACGGGTGCCGAGCGTCTCTACGGCTTCAATCGGGCCGAGGCCCTGGGTCGGCCTGGCCACGAACTGCTCCAAACGCAGCAGCGCCAGGAGCTGCCGCGCATCGCCGCCGAACTTGAGCGTAGCGGCAGCTGGTCGGGTGAGCTGGCTCGGGTGACGAAAGACGGTCGCCCTGTTGTTGTCGGCTGCCGCATGGCGGCTATCACCGGCCTTGAGGGGCAGCGCCAGGTGTTGGAGACGAACCGTGACCTGACGCGCGGAAGGCCGTTGAGGTGGCCCTGCAGACCAACGAGCAGCGCTGGCGCTTCGCCTGCGCGCCGCTGGCATGGCCGCCTGGGAGCTAGACGTGGCGGCGGGCACGATCTCCTGGCTCCCCGGCGCCGATGCCTTCTTCGGCTTTCCGCCCGGTGCCTTCAGTTCACGCCTCGACAACGCGCTTGCCATCGTACACCCTGACGACCGGGCGAGCGCTGCCGCTGCCGTCGAGCGCGCACTGAAGACCGGGGTACACCAGTCTGAGTTCCGGCTCCTCCGCCCGGATGGATCGATGGTCTGGGTGCGCGACCAGGGCGAGGTAGTGTACGACAGCCACGGAGCGCCCCAGCGTATGTTTGGCGTTACGCAGGACACCACAGCGCTCAAAGCGGCGCAGGAGGCGCTGCACGTAAGTGAGGAGCGCTTCTCCGTCGCCCTCCAGGGATCGCCGGTCGCGGTCTTCAACCAAGACCGTGAGCTGCGCTATACCTGGATCCACAACCCGGCGCTGGATTATTCCGCCCAGGAGGTGATCGGCGCTACCGACGATGACCTGTGCGAGCGGCCCGAGGATGCTGAGCATCTGACCCTGATCAAGCGCCAGGTGCTAGAGAACGGCGTGGGCCGCCGACAGGAGGTGTGTATCTGGAGCCAGAGTCATCCTAGATACTACGACCTGACGGTCGAGCCGCTACGCGACCAGGAGGAACTGGTTGTCGGCATCACCTGTGCCGCTGTGGACATTACGGAGCGGAAGCGCAGCGAGGACGCGCTCCGGCAATCGAACGAGCGCCTGAAGCTCGCCCTCGACCGCCTGGACGGTTTTCTGTACGACTTCGATGTACGCAGTGGCCAGGTCGAGCGCAGCGATGGCTTTATGCGTATTCTCGGGTACGACCCGGGAGCAGTGCCTCCAACCAACACCTGGTGGCTTGATCAGCTGCACCCAGATGATCGGCAAGATGTGCTCGCGCGGGGCATTGCAGCACTATAGCTAAGAGCAGAACCATTGAGCCAGGTCAGGGCGGAAGCGAAAACCACAATGTGCGAAGAACGCACAGGCATCCTCAGGCGAAATGTGCGTCAACGCGTGTGCAACGGCCTGCTCCAGTGCCT
>JAAUTF010000747.1 GCA_012031775.1 Candidatus Altimarinota bacterium
CGTCGGCCCGGATGGCGTGTTCTACGCCACCGAGATGAATTTCAAATGCCCCAGCCGCTTTGAAGAAGGCGGGGCCGCAGGTGGGCGGCGAAGACGATCACCCCGGACGCCAGTTGGACGCTTCGGAGGTCCACGCCGATGCTGGCTGAACTGGGCCTGGTCAGCAGCTTTCTGGCGTTCCTCGCCTGCCTGTACGCGACTGGCGCGGCGACAACCGCCAGCGGCCAGGCCAGCCGTCGGTTGCCCGAATTCACACCGCCAGGGATAACGCGGCTGGCCCGCTCTACGAGATCAGCCTGCTGCATACCAATCATCGAGCGCTCCTATCTTGAATCTACCGCATCCGGTTGACCACCTGACCGATCGTAACGACATGCCCAATCTGCAATCACAACGCGTCAGTCGAGGTGCTCGCTAAAGAGTTCGCCGAGCCGCACGCGCAGCGATTGGGCGTGATAGATCGTCAGCCGTGCCGCCGCTTCAGGGTCGCGCCGCTGCAAAGCGCGCAAGATAGCGGCATGCTCGCGGTTTGAAGCTTCCATCATCGTCGGCTGCACTGCCTGGCCGGTGCTGAGCAGATACATATCGGTGCGTTCTTCGTTGCGCACCACCAGGTCGGTCAGCGCGGCATTGCCCGCCGCCACACCGATCAGGCGGTGGAAAGTTCGTGATGCGCGCAGAAAGCCGACAACGTCGTGCGCTGCTACGCTCGCCTCGGCCTGTTCAAGCGTCGCCGCGAGCTCGGCGAATTGCTCGTCGCGGGCATGTTGGGCGGCCCGCCGCACTAGAAACGGCTCCACGGCCTCATTGGCTACAAACATCTCCACAAACTGCTCGCGTGTGACGGTGCAAATATACAGGCCGCGCCCATTGCGCGCGCCGATCAGGCCTTCGTGCTCAAGAATAGCGAGCGCTTCGCGCACCGGCGTGCGGCTGATATTCAACAAGGTGGCGAGTTGCTCCTCCACCAGCGGCTGGTTTGGCTCAAGCTGGCCGCGCAAAATGGCATCCTTGATCGCGGCATAGGCAACCTCGCGATAGCGCGGGCTGCGACTCAGATTTACGGGTTGAAGTGATGTCGCCACAAACGATCCTTTACCGCACGGTTTGTGAAGAAGCTTGTGTCGTGGTGCGCGGCGTAGCCGCGCACCACGACACAGCCCCGAACACAACCTAATTTAGGATTGTTATAATTATAGAAAAGAAACACTGTTTGTATGCAAGTATACAGTCTTTTGCCGCTCTGTCAAGAGCCAAAAAATCGGCAGCCTAGCGATTTTAGGCGATTAGAAAGAAGAATAGCTGCGCTTGCTCGGCTTAGCTGCGAGCTATGAGGCGATTTTCTTGGGTATTGCTACATATAAGAAGTGTTAAACGAGTATTTTCTGTATACAGAACGGGAGTGCATGCTTGACTTCATTGTTATAATGGTGTGTGCCGCCTTTAATTGTACACAGCGAGAGAGCAGCATCTTGCGCGAGCACTGTGCTCGCCAGCCGAGGAGCCGAACATGCGCTTACGGAGCACGGAATGGTTCGAACGGAGTGACGAGATCGGCCTGCAGGCGCGCTCGGTGCTACGCACCCTGGGCTGGTCGCGCGAGTTCTTCCAGGGCAAGCCAGTGATCGGCATCGCCAATTCGTGGAGCGAGCTGAACAATTGCTCGCTGAGCTTGCCCGATCTTGCCGCTGCGGTCAAGCGTGGCGTGATCGCCGCTGGCGGTGTACCGCTTGAGTTTAACACCATATCGCTGGGTGAAGAGCTGATGAAGCCGAGCGCCATGCTCTACCGCAACTTGATGGCGATGGAGATCGAGGAAACGCTACGCGCCTACCCACTCGATGGCGTTGTGTTGCTTTGTGGCTGTGATAAGACCACTCCGGCGCAATTGATGGCCGTGGCAAGCGCCAACTTGCCCAGCATTCAAGTCTGTGCGGGGCCAAAAGCGGCTGGGCACTGGCGCGGTTTAGACGTTGGCTCCGGCACCGATCTCTGGCACTACTGGGATCAGTATCGCAGCGGCAAGATCAACAAAGACGATTGGGACGCGCTTGAGGCCTGCTATTCGTGTGGCGTCGGCACCTGCAACACCATGGGCACCGCATCGACGATGACGGTGCTCTCCGAGGCGTTGGGCATGATGCTGCCGGGCAGTGCGACCATTCCCGCCGCCGATAGTCGGCGGCGCGCGGCTGCTGAGCAGAGCGGGGCGCGTGCGGTGGAGTTGGTACGTGCGAACCTGCGCCCGCGCGACATCATGACGCGCAGTGCCTTCGATAACGCGCTGCGTGTCTACGCGGCGCTGGGCGGCTCAACGAATGCCGTGATTCATTTGCTGGCATTGGCTGGCCGCTTACGTATACCACTTGTGCTAGAAGATTTCGATCGCATTTCGCGCGAAACGCCAACCCTGCTCGATCTACAGCCCTCGGGCGCGCGGCTGATGACGGCATTTGATGCAGCCGGTGGCCTGCCCGCATTGCTCGCCCGCCTCGGCACTGCTATCGATTCCAGTGCCATCACGGTCACCGGCACCAACGATTCGCCGGTCATCGGAACGGTCGCGGTCACCACCACCGAGGACGCCACCCTCACCGGCACCCTGACCGACTTCGTGACGGACGCCGACGGCGACACCCTCATCGACTTCGTCGTCGATCAGGACGGCGATCAACTCGCTCAGCGCCGCCGCCGGTTCCCCAGCGCTCATGCGCGCGATAATGTTCGACATCGCGCCCGGTGCCTTGGCGGCAATGATGCTCCATATCTTACGCCCGAGCGTCTTGTCGCCGATCGTGTAGGCGATGATCGGAACCACCGCGCGCTCGATGAACGACCGCAGGCGGAGGTTCGTCACCACGCGCGGATTGTTGTGCGAGCCGTCAAAGCCCGCCGTCAGGAACTCGACATTCGAATTCCGGCCGTCCGGCACGCCGAGATCAACTTCGCTCGTGAACAGGAACGACAGCAGACCGCCGCTTTGCGGGCCCACCATGTTCGGATCGAAATAACCCGACGTATGCTGGCGCAGCACCGCGCCGTTCTGCATGTCCGTCACTTTGACCGACAGGAACAGCTCGGTGTCATTCGTTGCCGTCAGGTCGAGCAGCGACGAGCCCGAAGAACCTGTCGGGCGCAGACCCACGTCGAACTGGGTCGGCGTGGGGCTGATCTCCGGAGCACCGCCTTGC
>JAAUTF010000748.1 GCA_012031775.1 Candidatus Altimarinota bacterium
GCGCAACCCGCGCGCGGCGACAAGGCGCGGGCGCGCGGGGCACCGAGCATCTGCGAACGCAGCTCTCTAGCTTGCCACGCCGAGGGCAGATCGCCGGTTTGGTACAAGGCCGACTCAAGCTTGTCGCGGTTCATCGGCTCGTGTTCCCAAAGCATCGCGCCAATAACGAAGAGCACAACCAGGGCGAACTGCATCACGAACTTTGTGGCGCGCATAGATCTTATATCCCTCGATTACACGCGGCACGACGGCGTTCCCATATCGTTCCGAACGAAGCAGCGCGGAGTGAGGAATCTACACGGCAGCGCGCTGCAGACCCCTCGCTGCGCTCGGGGTGGCATGGCCTTGCTGTGCAGCACGACGTTGAGCGTACCGTTTGTCGATTAAAAACGCATCGCGCGCTCGGCGGCGAGTTGGTCTGTATGCACATGGGCGGCGCGCAGCATCACTGCGGCCAGCGTGTCGTAGAGCGCCGCCCAGGCCGCCGCAACCTGCGGCGTATAGTCGTCGCCCAGGCCCTGCGCTAGCGTCCAGAGCAGCGCTGCTCCGACCAGATCATAGTGTGCGGGCTCGACGCCGTAGGCGACGTGGCGGCGGGCCAGCGCTTCAAGCGCAGGTGTCACCTCATCTAACCGGTCGAGGTGCGCCACCGCGACGCCGAGCATCTGCATCAGCTTGCTGCCTTGCTGAGCCATGCCAGGAGAGCCAGGCTCGTAGCGAAAGAGCGGACGAATCTCGGGTGCCAGAGCGAACAGTTGCCCGTAGAACAGCCCGGCGGCCAGCGGTGCGATCGGTTCGATCTGAGCGAAGCTGCGGCGGATCAGCGCCACTTGTTCAGCCTGTAGCTGCATGGTTGGTTTCCTTTTGTAGAAGTCAGAAGTCAGAAGTCAGAAGTCAGAAGTCAGAAGTCAGAAGTCAGAAGTCAGAAGTCAGAAGTCAGAAGGCGCGAGATACACATGTTTCTCCACGCCCTCTGCGTCCTCTCCGGCTGACAAAAATGCACCCTCTACGCAATTTGCAATCCGAATAGCGGTGAGCAAAACGCTTGTGCTGGCTCGTGCGGCAGAAACCGCACTGTGATGCGTTGAGTCTTCTGAATTCTGAATTCTGACTCCTGACTAATGCACCGAGTTGCCCGGGTCGATCAGCAGGCTGTCCATACGGCCCTGGAAGGTGCTCGTGCCGTCGCCGCCGATGCGTACAATTGTTGGGGTTGTGCGGAAATTAACCCGGCTGCCGCCGAGCGCGGTGTTTACGCTCTGGCCGTCGGCGCTGAAGGAGCCGTGGCAGTCGCCCTGCCAAACACAGCTGTACATAAGGCTATAGTCCACTCGCCCCGCGCCAGTCACATTCGGGAAATACGCCTTTTGCAAGGCGAGCCCGTTGTCGAGATCCTGCGCCAGTGTCACCCCTACCGCGCGTGAAAAATCGATGTGGTAGCTTGCGTCGGGGTGGCTAAAGATCGGCGCGATGTTCTGGCTGGTCGCTGCGGCAGTTGTGTAGAGCACGATGCTGCCATAGTTGTCGATCCGATCGACCCTCAGGCCGTGATTCTTCAGGACGACAGCGGCAAGGTCGATCTCGCATTCGATATGGCCACCGCTGAAGACGGCGTCGCCGTTATCGAGCGCCACCGCGCCCACCGGCCAACAACGCACTCGCTCGGTCGAACTCTCGTCCACTGCGGCCAGATCGCCATTCACCCAGGGGCCGACCTCGATCGTCAAGACGGCGTTGTAGTCGTTCTCAAAATTGAAGCCCAGCGACCAGAGATAGCCCAGCTCGGTTTTGGCATACGCCGCACGCTGTGGTAGTGCGAACACTCCGGCGACGATACATACCAGCACTAATCTGACGACGTTACGCACGCTGATTCCTCCTCATGGCGAATATAGGGAAGCAAATTGTAAAAAGTATCCCAGCCTGATCCGTGATCCGTGATGTGCCTGCAAGCGCAAGTTCCCAGGTTCCTAGTGCAATTGCAGATTGCAGATGTGAGATTGCAGATTGCCCCGCCGCATTGGGACGCCATCTTCATGCCTGCGATGGCCAAATATGTCGCTTGGAGCTGCACTAGGTTCCCAAGTTCCCAGGTTTTCGGTTTGGCGCTCTGCGCTTGTGGTTCCCAAGTTCCCAAGTTCCCAGGTTGGTGCGCTGCGCGCTGCGCTCTACGTTCTGCGCGCTGCGCCCGGCAGTTCTGAGTTCTGAGTTCTCAGTTCTCTGCTCTGCGCTCTTCACTTAAGATGATTATAGGAAAAGCGGCGGCAGCAGGTGCATCATTTTGTGGGCGCTATGCATCAGCTACGAGGGCCTCAGTCCTGCGGACTTCGTCGGCGAGGTTGAGCTGCTTAAAGAGCGCAAGCGCATGGTGAAGGGCCGGCTGTGCTGCGGGCTGCGCCTGGGCCTGGTACACCTCGCCTAGAGCGCGCCAGGCAAAGGCCAGCAGGTAGCTATCGTCGTTGCTCTCGGCGATCCGGCGCGATTGATCGTAGAAACGCGCGGCCTCCGCCAGATCGTGCCGCCGCAGATAGACCGTGCCAAGCGTGTAGAGCGCATAGGGATGGCTCTGCGGCTCCTCGCGCCCGAGCACGAGGCGCGCATAGTGCTCGGCCTGATCGAGGTTGCCCAGTTCGGCGTGCGCTTCGGCGAGGTTCGAGGCGTTTTGCGCGACCCGAAAGTCGTTGCCCATGGCAGTAAAGAAGTGTAGCGCCTGCGCCGCTGGCTCTAGTGCGGCAGCAAATTGGCGCGCCTGAATGTACATACTGGCGAGGTTGCCGCGCACATACTCGCGGTTGAGCTTATCGCCGACCCGCTCGTAAAAGGCGATCGCCTCTTCAAAATGGCGCAGCGCTTGCACCAGATCCTCGCGCCGCCCGGCTAGCATCGCCAGGTAGTGATGAGTCTGGGCGATCCCGGCTTCGTAGCTAAGCTGCTCGGCAACGGCGAGCGCAGCGCTGTAGTGCTCGTGTGCGCTAGCATAGTCGCCGCTCTGATCGCTGACAATGCCGAGCATGGTTACGGCGTGAAAATGCGCCAGGCGCGCCTCGTGCCAGGCCTGGCGCATCTCGCGCTGACGCAAGCGGGTGAGGCTGCGCTGGACATGGATCTGCGTTTCCAGGCGTAGCAGCGTGGTGGTGGCGTCGAGACCAGCCTGATAGATCGACAGCGCCGCTCGCGTCGCTGATGCC
>JAAUTF010000749.1 GCA_012031775.1 Candidatus Altimarinota bacterium
CGTAGGTGGTGCCGCGCTTGCCGCCCACGGCGCGACCGTTGCAACCACGTCGGTGGTGCATTCCGCAGTCTCTGCCGCACACATGATGAATGCGGCAGATGGAAATGACCAACATACGGTAAGTAATGGAGGCTTTTCCAATAATCGAGAGTTCTTCAAGCGAGAAGATAATGATGCTATCATCCTAGCATCTCTTGACGACAATGATGTTTTTTGGGTAGCCCTGGAAGTGCCAACTGGACTTCGGGGGAAGGGTATAGGCTCACGTTTGTTTGGTGAAGCTTGGGAAGCCATTGGAAGCAAAGGCCGGGCTAACGCAATTGGAGGCAAGTGGAATACAGCGATGCCTGACAACCTTAACCAATTCAATACAAACCTTAGGGCAGGTATGTCTGATGAAGCCGCAGCTATCAATACATTTACGGGCGGGCAAGCATTCAAGCGTGAATTTACCACAGTACAGTTTATTCGTCGAGATCCAAAAGGCGCTCATGGAAACTACACTAACGTTGAGGTGATATTTCGATGAAGCAAGCAACCGATTACATTCTGGTGATACGATCAGCTGCCTCTAAGGGGATGCAGCCTCACAAAATAGTGGAACTACTCCTGAGCAGCCTAAGAAGCGAGCGGTCAGGGCATGTTTCGATAGTAGAGGTGGAGCACGTTCTGATGCAGGGGTTCAATATTCCGCTACGAGTGCTTCGAGATATCGAACCGTGGCAAGGGTTTTCGGATGATGGAGTAACCACCAATGAGGATGTTGACGCTTTGCTTGGCCCTTGGATAAAAGACTATCTGCGCTCAGCAGCTTGATCGTGTCTATCACTAGACTTGATTGGAAATAAGAAAATAATGCGCACTATTCCACGCCCTATCAGCGGTTTCCATTCGTTGGTCTGCTATGGTCGATAGGTGCAACGCAGGTTATGCAGACCACAAGCGATGGCGAAACTCATATCGACATAGCCATCGCGTCGATTGCGAAAGATATCATGCGCAATCCGATAGACTTTGGCACCACCGATGGCGTGTTCGACGCGCACGCGAACGCGCGCAATCGCACGATTGCGCGCGTTTTCGTCCGGTGTTCGTGTCCCGTTGGGCGGTCGTTTCTTCGGTTGAAAGGTCGTCACGTTCGTCGGCTCATACCCTTGAAAGCCACTGTCCTTCCACACACGACTGCCCTTAGAAAAGGCATACCCTTCCTCATCAGCAACGCGTTTATCGCTCGTTTTGCCGGTGCGGGTCTGACTCAGCGCTTTGATTTTGCGCGTGCGGCGCGGCGACCTGGAATATCAGGATGGGGTACCTTGGGCGGGTGCGGCGGTCGATGTCACGCCGATCATCGGCGATGCCAAAGGGCTGATCGAGGTTTTCACCGGCTGCGACCTCGTCACCGGCGAGGATCTCGGCTGGTGGCGCTGGGCTGGACTCGTCGGCCTTAGCGAGCTGCGGCACCTGCGGCATGTGGACGATGTACCGTCACCGCGCACTGCTACCGAACTTAGACATCTGGCTGGTATTGCCACAGGCGGACAACGACTCCCTATTATCAATGGAGCTTGGCTTCGAGGAACACAAGGCAATGTTGGCCGTATTCCAGGTCAAATTGCTAATACGCTGCGTGGCCAAAAGCTCCAAAGCTTCGACCATTTTCAACAGGCGTTCTGGAAGGCCGTGGCTAATGATCCGGTACTTGCCAATCAGTTTACTGCGGCTAATCGCGCAAATATGACCCAAGGAAATGCACCGTTTGTCGTAGTTGAACAAAGATCGAACTTCTTTCCAGGACAGTCTGGACGCAAATACCATTTGCATCACGTTACTCCGATTAGCCAAGGTGGAGGCGTCTATGATATGGATAACATCATCATTGTTACCCCCCGCTACCACGAAGAGGTGCTCGAACCTGATTACCATCAACTGCCATATGATCCCGCGACACAACGGGGTGAAGAGATAAGACCGTAACATTTGTAGTCGCTGTGATGCAATTGTGAGAAGACGTTCTTCGAGGTTGGCAGCATAGTGGTCAGCCTCGATATGACTACTTTATCACGCAACGAGGATTGTTCTACCGGGAGGCGATATGACACATAAACTGAGTAAGCTTGAACTCATAGAGATTGTTACACGACTGCTCCAAGCTGAAGGTACTGAGGAGGAAACGCTTCAATGGATAGAGGTGCTCGAACGAAACGTCCCCGATCCGAACGTACAAGGACTCATTTATTGGCCTCATCGTTATGGGTTAGGGAACGAACCGAGCGCTGAAGAAATTGTTGAAAGAGCACTCGGCTACCAAGCAATCCGCTTGTAAGTTTGCATCACGACCTACGCCTACGACGGGCTGTACCGCCTGACCGGCGCCGATGCCAGCAGCGGCACCGACTACCGTTATCACTACGACGGGGCGGGCAATCGCACGCATGTGTGGGAAAACGGCGTGCTGGTGCAGAACCACGGCTACAACGCTGCCAACCAGGTGATCGGTTTCAGCTACGACGCCGCAGGCAACCTGCTCAGCGACGGCACCACGACCTCCAGCTACGACGCGCTGCACCGCCAGACCAGCGCGGGCAGCGCCACCTACCAGTACAATGATATTGCCCCAATTTCATGGACACATGCTCATGTGGCGCGCTGACTCGCCTGCCAGTCCTGCTCCGTGCGCAACGGCGTCCGATACGCGCGGGTCGAATGCACCCGCTTTCGGTTGTAGAACCGCTCAATGTAGTCGAACACCGCCGCCCGCGCGTTCGCGTGTGTTGCGAACACCGTGACCGGCAATTCGGCCTTCAGCGTTGCGAAAAAGCTTTCCATCGCCGCAGTATCCCAACCGTTTCCCCGGCGGCGCATGCGCGCCGTCATGCCCGCGCGGCGGAGCACGGCCTGATAGTCCGTGCTGGCATACTGACGGCCGCGGTCACGATGATGGAGCAGCCCAGGCGGTGGCTGGCGTCGCCGGATGGCATCCTGGAGCGCCGCAACGACCAACTCGCGCTCTAAGGTCGGGCGCAGCGCCCAGCCCACGACCCGGCGGGCGAAGAGGTCAAGCACCACCGCCAGGTACCGCCAGCCTTCCCGCGTCGGCAGGGAGGTGCTATCGGTCACCCACGCGCGATCCGGGGCCGCCACGCTAAACTGCCGTGCCAGGCGGTTGGGGGCCACGGGCTCAGCGTG
>JAAUTF010000750.1 GCA_012031775.1 Candidatus Altimarinota bacterium
TGTCTGGACGCAGATGGCACCCTTGACGGGGCCGGGCGGGCAGAACGATGGCATTCTCGACCTGGGCGCAACCTCTGCGCTGTGGGCCATCCCTCGCGCATTGCAGAGCGAGCCGGAGACGTTGGCAAAGATCTTCGCGCTGCTCAACTATATCTCTGAAGGCGACGGTTCGCTGCTGGTGCAGTTCGGACTGAAGGATGTTCACTTCACTATGGAGGGCACGAGCGCTATTGCTACTGAGATGATGTCGAAGCCAGTGGCCGAAGGCGGTGCTGGCTACACCTTCATCTATCAACTGACGCCGGCCCGAGCGTGAGTACCTCTATACCAAATTTGCCACGCAGACAGACTACATCGACTTTGCGATTTCGCAGCCGCGGCTCCAAGTCTACAACGGCTTTTTGACGTATCCAGACGGCTATAACGCGAGCGATGCTCACACTTTTGCTCAGCAACAGTTGCTCGATTTTGTCACCGGCGTGCGCCCGGCGAGCGAGTGGCCAGCCTTTGTCGAAGAGCTAAACACGACGTACAACTATCAGCCTTTGCCTCGGCTGCGGCAGAGCAACTGGCGACGCTGGGCTACGTGAAGTAGGTAATAGGCGAGATGGGCCGTGGCGCGGCCAGGGCGCTGCGCCACGGCGGTAAAGCAGTGTCGTCCCTGCATCGCCAAGGCCGAGAAGGAGCTGCTGGTTTTTCGCAGCGGCGACCGCGACGTTCTGGTGAGCTACTTGCTTGATGGTCAGCGCACCTGCTCGCTGGAGCAAGCCGAGGGCGTTGTTGGCGCGCTGCTGGAACTGCCTTGAAACGGCCACTGGCCGCACGCTTTGCCGCCGGACGCGCGCCGCTGTCGCCCTACAATCTGGAGCCGACCCACGCTCTAGCCCGCTAAGTTGAAGCATGTGCCCACCAGACAGGATCTCGTACCTATGCAGATAGTACCCGCCGATAATCATGCCAATAAGCAGGCTGACACCCGCAATGGCGTTCCGCCGCAGCCCTTTCGCGGCGTTTTTGCGATCCCGCCCACCCCGTTCGATGATGCTGGCAACCTTGATATTCCCTCGCTGCGCCGCTGCGTTGACTTTTGCGTCGGCGCTGGTGCTCATGGCCTGGTGGCCCCAGTGAATGCGAGCGAGAGCATCGTACTCACCGATGCTGAACGCCTCCAGGTTGCTGCTATTATTGTGGAGCAGGCTGCCGGTCGGATTCCGGTGGTCGTCGGCGTCTCGGGCGTAAGCACAGCGGCCAGCATACTGTATGCGCGCCACGCGACGTCGATCGGTGCCAGCGCCGTGATCGCCATGCCGCCCTATGTACGCCACCCGCCCGCCGACGAAATCTACGATTTTTATCGCGCTGTGGCGCAAACTGTTGCAGGCCTGCCGGTCTGGATTCAGGATTATGTGGCCCCGATCGGCACACCAATGGCCCCGTCACTGTTGGCTCGCATGCTGCGTGAAATACCGGGGGTGGATTATTTAAAGGAAGAGACGCTGCTTGCGCCGCAGGTTATGACTCAGGTGCAGGCCATGGCCGGCACGCACCTGCGCGGCACGATGGGCGGCATGGCTGGGCGCTTTCTGCTGGAGGAATATCGTCGTGGGGCGTGTGGGACGATGCCGGCCTGCGAGGTTGTCGACGCCCACGTGCTTGTTTGGGAGGCGCTTGAGCGCGGCGACGCCGCAGCGGCGCGTCGGCTGCACACTACGTTACTTCCGCTGCTCAACTACGAGGCCATGTATTCGTTCACCGTGTACAAAGAGATCCTTGTACGGCGTGGTGTTATCAGCTCGGCCCGCACCCGCGTGCCCGGCGCAGGCTTGTTAGATGCCGAGAATCAACGTGAGATCGACTTGCTGCTACGCGATCTTGAACCGCTGCTGCGTGTGGTTTCGATCTAATTGCCTCCTTCCCTTCATTGCCTCGTGGTGTGGGAGCTTTGCTGCCACACCACGACACACGCCAAGGCTTCACACTGCCGGAGGTGCGTAAGAACCGTGACAAGGTGGAGGTAAAACGTGCGTGGATTATCCGGACACGTTGCGCTGATTACCGGTGCCGCTGCTGGAATTGGCCGCGCGATCGCGCTACGTCTTGGTGAGGAGGGCTGTTTGCTTGCCCTTGTCGATCGCGATGGCCCGTCGCTCCAGGAATTGGTCGCTAGCATTGGCCGTACAGGTGGCCAGGCCCTGGCGATACAGGCCGATGTAACCGCGACGGATGAGGTCTGCCAGGCGCTTGCGATGGCGCAGTCGCGTTATGGGCGTCTCGACATTCTTGTGAACAACGCCGGTGGCAGTGGCCTTCGTGTACCGGCGAGGGATCTTACCGATGAAGCCTGGGATCAGGCTATCGAGTTAAATCTCGGTGCAGCATTCCGTTGCGCGCGCCAGGCGCTGCCCGCGCTACTTGTGCGCGGCGGCGCGATTGTCAATATTTCGTCGGTGAACAGTGTGCTACACGCCCCCGGACTGCCCGCTTATAGCGCCGCAAAAGCGGGCCTCGATGGGCTCACCCGTCAGCTTGCGCTGGAATATGGCCACTACGGTGTGCGCGTCAATGCCGTTAATCCCGGCTTGATCGCCACACCGCCCATCCAGGCCGGGTTCGATGCTGATTGCGAGGATGCTCGGCTTGCGACCGCTTCCTACCCGCTTGATCGGCTTGGTCGCCCAGAGGAGGTGGCAGCCGCAGTAGCCTTTCTTGCTTCTGACGAAGCAAGCTTTATCACCGGTGTGACGTTGCTGATCGATGGTGGCCTGAGCATTCAGTCGGCGGCTGCGGTGATGCGGAATACGCTCCGCGCTGGTTGGCGATCAGGGCAGATCGTACTGCACGATGCTTAGCTTAATGGATAACAACAGAGAGGAGGGAGCGCCTTGCATACAAGCGCTCCCTCCTTTTTACAGAACGAGCGGCCTATTTACCCTCAGCCAGCAGCTGGCGCAGCACGTATTGCAGGATGCCGCCATGGCGGTAGTATTGCACTTCCTGCGGTGTATCGATGCGCGCGGTGACGTGGAATTCGATACGGTTGCCGTCTTCGCGGGTGGCGCGCACCGTGAGCGAGCGCCCGCTGGCGAAGCCCTCGGCGATGGCGTCGCTGAGGCCGATGATGTCGATGGTTTCGTAGCCATCGAGCCGATCGTCTCGGCGTTCTCCTCCGGCAGGTATTGCAGCG
>JAAUTF010000751.1 GCA_012031775.1 Candidatus Altimarinota bacterium
GCAGAACGAGATCTAGAATTCAGGAGTCAGGAGTCAGAATTCAGAAGGAGCGCTCCGTCGTCAACGACGACGGGGCGCTCCTTGTTCGCTCCTGACCGCTGACCGCTGACCGCTGCTACGACTGAACTGTAAAGGTACGCGTAATTTCGATTGCTTCGTCGTTGCGTTTGATGCGAATCAGGATTTCGCCTTCGCGTCGGCTGGGGAAGAGCGAAGTAAAGCTGACACGATACTGGTTGAGCAGCTGTTCGTTAATACGGCGGTACAGCTCAGCCATATTCTCGACCTTTGGAGCCTCAAGATAAATCGCATCGGCTTCGTCCGAGAGCCGCTGTAGCACGGTGCCATCGAACTGGGGGCTGAGCAGCCCGATGGTATAGACGGGGATGCTGCTCTCACGTACCTGCCGGAACGCCTCATCTAGCGTCGCCCTACTCTTGGTGTCGGCACCATCGCTGAGCACGACGATCGCCAGCCGCCCATCGCGCTGGATATGGTCGGCGGTAACACGGGTGAGCGCGTCGTAAAGCGCAGTATCGTCGATGGTTTGCAAGCCCTCGATCGCAGTGATGACCGCAGCGTGATCGGTGGTGCAGTCGACAAGCTGCCGCACCTGAGTGGCGAAGACATACAGACAGGCTGCGTCGTTCGAGCCGAGCTGCGCAACGAACTCCGCAGCGGCGGCGCGTGCCCCGGCCATCGGCTCGCCGTTCATACTGCCGCTTACATCCACGGCTAGCGCGACGGTTACCGGTCGCGCGCAGTATCTACCGGCTGCATGGCAAAATTCTCCACGCGCTCGCCATCCTGATATACCTCGACATCAAGGTCGCCGCTGAGCCGGGCTGCATCGCCGTCGAGCGAGACAATGCCGAAGTAGGTGACGATCTCGGGGTAACGGCGTGTATCGATCTGCATGCCGTCGGCGGAGAGCTGATTAAGTTCGACCAGTTCGCCCGCGGGGGCAAGCGCGAAGTAAAAGCTATACGTGTCGCTCAGATCGTCGAGCGTGGCGGTAAGTTTGTACATGCCCTCGGGCTGCTCGGTTGTAAAACTGACCTGAAAGGTACCAGTCTGAACCGCAGTAGTACGTGGTAGCGCGACCGGACGCCCATTATGTTCCAGCAAGAAGCTGACCGGCAGATCGCTGGGAAGCGGCAGCCCGCCTTTGCTCACAGTGATGTCGGCAAGGCCGGAGCTCGGGGCACGATGGCCGATCAACATGCGATCGATCGCTAGCTGGCCGGCAAGAGCGACGGGTGTTGATTGTGTTGTGGCCTGTTGCTGCACGGCGGGCGCGCCTGGGCGAAGTACCAGAAAAGAAAGATCGCTGTCCAGCCGCCGACGGCGACGAGCAGGCCGATCAGCATTCTATAGCTCCGTTTGCGTGGCTTTGGCAGCACCGCTGCTTCCTCGAAGCTCAGCTTACCGAGTAGCGTTTCGAGGGCACGGGCGAACTCTTCGCCGTTGCGATAGCGCTTGCTAGGAACGGGATCGCTTGCGCGCTGGAGCACCTGCGCGAGCTGCGGGTGCTCGCGCAGTAGCCCGCCAGGCTGACCGCCTTTGCCAAAGATCACCCCTGGATCAGGCTGGCCCATTACCGCAAGCAGAGCAGCGGCAAGCGAGTAAACATCGGCGGGCGGCGTAAGATCGGCCTTGCCGACCTCGGGAGCGGGGAAGCTGCGCGCATCGCGGCTGGCCTGGTTGTACGACACCGCCGTCATCGTACCATTGCCATTGAAGACCAGATTTTCGAGCGTGAACGGGGTCGACTGCTGGTACACCTGGCCGTTCTTGTGCATAAAACCAAGATGATCGGCGAGCTGCACCCAGCGTGGCCCGATGAAACGAAAGCGCAGACTCGGCATCACTGTCACCAATTGGCTTACCGAGGTACCGGCGATCGGTGTAGTGATGTAGTGCTGACCGTTGGCAGTAAAGCGCTCAAGTTTGCTCTTCACTGGCATAGCGGGCGGTGGGTTTGGGGCACCGAGAACGATAAAGAGCCAGTTCGCATCGCCCTGGGCCGCAAGGTACAATTCCTGATCGCCCTGACGCCCAATGCGCTCGACCACCTCGTAGTCGCCGATCCATTCGTGAACTTTGTAGCGATAGTCGTTTGTGGTGCGGGCTGGTGTTGGCGGCAGGGCGGGCGTTGCTACAGGTGGCGTTGCTACAGGTGGCGGCGCTGCTGGGGCGGGTTGTGGGGCGAGCGCGGCGGGTGCTGGCGCTACGGCTTCTCGAAGCGAGACGAGCGACTGCGGCATGTTGCGAGGCGCGACGGGCGTGGCGTTCCGCGTCTCGGGTGGTTGTGTTGTTGGCTGCCTTGGTGCGGCAACCGGCGCTGCGGGCAGAGGCAAAGCTGCGGACGAGCGCATGGTCTCGGTTGGTGGCGAGGGTGATTTGCGCTCGGGGGTAGGCGATGGCGCGCCCAGCATACGCTCTTGTAGCGGCGCTGGTGAGAGGAAGGGCGGTGGCTGGGCCACAACAGTCTGGAGTTGGCGCAGGCCACGCTGGGCCAGCTCGCTCTGCGGATTGATCGCGAGCACGCGCTCGATACAGTAGCGCTGCTCGGCGCGTTCCGAGAGCGCACCTGAAAGCCAGAGCCAGGCGGTCTCGTTCTGAGGCTCATCGATAACGACTTGCGAAAGCAGCTGAAGTGCGCGAGCTTGGTCGCCGGACTTCAGCGCGGTAATGCCCTTCTGCAGAAGTGTGATTGATTGGGCCATCCTGGTGCCTGCTAAGGTAGAGGCGCAGCTTCGCCGACTGGGTGCTGTCGGGGCAGTGCTTGCGACGCGAGCGCGTAGGCTGATCCTGGAGCAGTGGCGAACGTCTAATGGCCGCTATTGTACTCGATAAAGATGCCTACTTTGATGTCGATTGTCCGCGCACAGATAACATTTATGCAATGTGTACAGAGCGCAACAAAGCCTCTTGGTTGAGGGACTTTGTTGCGCTCAGAGCGCGGGTTTTGTGCTCCAACCCCAAGCCAGTACACTGAAACGTAAGTCTGTTATCGGCGAACGCGTGTTGGTGGCGGGCTCAAGCCCGTATAAAACTGGAAACGAACGTCTGCCGGGCTGTACTAGGCGGTTACTTACCGTTGGTGGTATTCATCTGCAAACACGCCTCAGCGATCGCCGTGGCGGCATCGGCGCTACCGTCGAGCACGCGAGAGATGCC
>JAAUTF010000752.1 GCA_012031775.1 Candidatus Altimarinota bacterium
GGCACGCCGCCGGCCGGTACGTGGATATGCAACGCGTGTTTATCGAAAAAGCGCGGGTCGATATCGAGTATAGTCGCTCGTGAGCGCACATACGTCAGCGCAGCCTCGGCGCTTTCGCGCATCACCTCACCAAGTTGGCCGGTGATCTTCAGCTCCTTATTGCCCTCGACCGCCGTCGCCTCGATAAAGATAATATCGCCGCCTACCGGCGTCCAGACCATACCCGTCGCGATGCCCGGCTGGTCGATACGCTCCTTGGCCTCGTTATAGAAGCGCTGGCGCCCGAGCGCGTTGCGCACGAAATCGGGCGTCACGGTGACCGGCTGACCGGGTGAGACGGTGACAAAGTGACTGAGTGACCCAGTGACAAGCTCTGCGGTGTCCATCAGCGTGTCACCGTGTCCAGTAGTCACCGTGTCATCTCGCTCGGCCAGCTGACGCGTCACCTTGCGCAGCACGCTACCGATCTGGCGCTCCAGCGTACGCACGCCCGCCTCGCGGGTGTAGTCGCCGATAATTGTACGCAACGCTTGCTCCTGCACCGTCACCTCGTCGCTCTTCAGACCATTGGCCTTGAGCTGGCGCGGCAGCAGGTGCTGCTGTGCGATGCGCACTTTTTCGTCCTCGATATAACCGCTCAGCTCGACCACTTCCATACGATCGCGTAGCGGCCCCGGAATAGTGCTTAAATCGTTGGCGGTGGCGATGAACAACACCTTCGACAAGTCGAACGGCACGTTCAAATAATGATCGGTAAAGGTATTGTTCTGCTCTGGGTCGAGCACTTCCAGCAGCGCTGCCGCCGGATCGCCGCGATAATCCTGGCCAATCTTGTCGACCTCGTCGAGCAAAATCACCGGGTCGGACGTACCAGCGCGGCGCAATTCCTGAATAATGCGGCCCGGCTGCGACCCGATATAAGTGCGGCGGAAACCGCGCAACTCGGCCTCATCGCGCACACCGCCAAGGCTCATACGCACAAACTCGCGGCCCAGCGCACGCGCAATGCTCTGGCCCAGGCTGGTCTTACCGACGCCGGGAGGCCCGACGAAGAGCAAAATCGGCTCACGGGAACGGCCGCTATCATCGCCGAGGTCGGCGCGGCGCTTCTTAACCGCCAGATACTCAAGGATGCGCTCCTTGATCTTCTCCAGGCCGTAGTGATCGGCGTCGAGCACCTGTCGTGCAAAAGCAACATCGATCGCGCCACCACTTGGCTTATCCCAGGGCAACTCGGCGAACCATTCCAGATAAGTACGCACCATCTGGTACTCGGGCGAGGCCGTATTCATGCGGCTCAGGCGGCTCATCTCACGGTCGGCCTCTTTACGGGCAGGCTCAGAGAGATTGGCAGCGGCCAGCTTCTCGCGCAGATCGTCGAGCTCGGCGGCCTCATTATCGTCCTCGCCCAGCTCCTTCTGGATAGCACGCATCTGCTGACGCAGATAGAACTCGCGCTGCTGCTTAGCCGAGCTATCCTGCACCTCCTGGCGCAGGCGGGCCTGAACTTCATACAGCGCAAACTGCTTGCGGTAGAACTCGCGCACCTTGAGCAGGCGCTCGCGCACATCGAAGGTCTCGATCAGACCCTGGCGCTCCTCAAACGTATAGTCCGGCGAGTAGCCAGTGTTATCGGCGAGATGGCTCGGATCGGAGATACTGCGCACAAAGTTGCGGATCTCCTGCGGCATATTCGGCTGCGCCTCCAGCACCGCATCGATCGCCGCATGGACTTCGGTCATCAGTTCCTGGATCTCTGGCGTCAACTCCACCACATCGGGGCGGCGCGTATAGCTGAAGCGCGCATAGGGCGCAACCTGGCTTTGCACACCCAATTCGGCGCGCACAAGGCCGCGCACCACAATGCCGCTAATGCCATTAGGCAACTTGCCCGACTGCTCGATACGCGCGATCACACCAACGCGATGCAGCTGCTCGGCAAGCGGTGCGCTCTCATCGGCATCGGCCTGGCGCGCCACCAGCAAAATTTCACGATTACCCGCTCAACGCCGCCTCGGCAGCAGCAGCACTATCATCCGTCAGCCCCAGGCTGATAACAGTATAGGGAAACACCACCGCGCCATCGAGCGCGATCAACGGCAGGGTAGCGACATGTAGATTCTCGGTTTCGAGCTGCTCGCTCATTAGAAGCCCTCCTGGCAGAAAAGCGGAATATTCGTTCCGCTGCTGTGTATGTATTATGGAACGGTGGTTCCGCTTTGTCAATAGAAGGGCAAAAGTTCTAACATTGCGTTAGCAGTTGATGCTTTATCCCTGTTGGTAACCTGACCGCGCTCGAACAAGACGTACAGCCGCCGCTACAGCGGCCCGACCGGCCTCTTTGCGTGGCATCCCCAGCTGCTCGACGTACAACTGCGCATGGTTGCGGCCTACCTTGACGATCTGCGCATTGCGCGCCAGCTCACCACCACCCCGGCGCGCTACGGCCTGTGTATTCGAGGTGTGCAATTAAATCCGGTGGCTGATGACGCGCACACCGGGCCGCCGTGATTGACGCCGCCCGCCAGCGCTCCCACGCCATCCTCCAGCGCTTTATGGTTGCACCTGAGGCGGGCGATACGACGCTGGCCGAGGCGCGCGCAACCTATGAAACGACCACCGCCGACGCGATGACCGAGGCCCGGCAGGTGTGAGATCAGGTGTTGGAGGTGCGCGGGCGGCTGATGGAGCTGGGCGCGTTCAACCAGGCCGCCGATCTGCTCGATGAGGAGAAGATCAATGGGTATGGTGCCGTCTGGCGCTAACGCGGTCGATGACCCCAACGACGCACCGGCCCTGCTGCTGCTGGCGGCCGTGCTGGTGGTGCTGATGGCGACCTGGATCAGGGCTCCGGCATCCTGTTCGAGAAGACCCGCAAGGCCGACGTGCCGCTGGCCGAACTGCTCGACATGCTGGCCAAGAGCCCGCCGCACAAGGTGAAGGGCACCGCGCTGTTCCTCACCGGCGATCCGGTGGTGGCGCCCGCAGCCCTGCTGCACAACCTCAAGCACAACAAGGTGCTGCACGAGAAGAACGCCATCCTCACCGTGCGCTCGCTCGACGTGCCGCGCATCGACGAGGCAGACCGCGTCAAGATCGAGCCGATCTCGGAGGGCTTCTGGCGCATGGAGATGCGCTACGGCTACATGGAGAGCCCGAACATCCCAGGGCCTCGCCATC
>JAAUTF010000753.1 GCA_012031775.1 Candidatus Altimarinota bacterium
AGGGTGCCCCTGCCGCAGACCCTGGCCCGTCCGCGCTCGGGCGACTGCGCGAGGCGGAGCTGCTGGCTGCCGCCACATTGCTCGGGATCCACGACGTAACGATGCTGGGCTACGGCGACGCGCGCTCGCCGCAGCCGACGGATGTGAGGCCGTCGCTCTAATCGCCGACCACATCCGCCGTATCCAACCTCAGGTCGTGGTGACCTTCGGGCCAGATGGCGCTACCGGCCACCCCGACCATATCGCGATCTGTCAGCTCACCACGGCCGCAGTGCTGGCCGCCGCACCGTGTCGCGATGCAGCCGCGCCGCACCAGGTCGCCAAACTCTACTATCTGGCGGACTCGCGCGAGCGTATGGCTGTCTACGCCGCCGCCTTCGGCGACACTGCGATGACGGTCGACGGAGTGGTGCGGCACGTTCCCGGCTGGGAGCCCTGGGCGATCACTACCTGCATCGATACACAGGCCTATGCGCAGCAGGCCTGGCGTGCGATCGCCTGCCATCGCTCACAGCTCCCAGCAGGCATCGCCGATCAGCTCACCGTGGAACAGCACCAGTTGCTCTGGGGGGTGCAGGAGTTCTACCGGGTCTTTAGCCTGGTGAACAGTGGGCAGGCGCTGGAGGATGACCTGTTTGCAGGTGTGGAGCGGCACGCGGCCTCTATGCCGTCGCTGGGCAGATCATGAATGAGCAGAACCGATGGCTCTGCTCGCACTGGCGGCATGGCCCTCAGCTAGCGTGGCCCTCGCTGCGCCTGCTGCTGATCATCCAGTACGCGCTCTTCAGCGTTGTGAGTCTCCAGCGTGTGCTTTGGGATGAGGTGCAACAGGCCCGCGCCCTGAGCAATGCGGTCTTTAGACTATACGATATGCGCTCGCAAGGAATGTTGCGAGGAATGATCGAAGGAATGCTCCAAGAATGCCGCTTGGCTACACTGGCAACGTGACATCGAATTGTCACATAACGCATACCGAACAAAAAGGAGGCCCGCAGTGAAACGAACCAACCTGATCGCCCTGATTACCGCCACGCTAGCACTTATTGCCGCAATCGGCCTGCCGCTCGCAACTGCCGCTGGCAGTCAGCGGGCAACGGAAACACTCCAGTTTGACGTGGCCGAGGACATGAGTCGTTTTATCTTCGACAAGGACGTCGTGTATGAGGACGGAATGCCAAAAGACGGAAGCGCCTTTATCACCCGTGGCTACCTGTACCCAGTGGGCACGTTAGCGTGCAACGAGGACGGCTGCAACGGTGTGAACAAGGATGGCAGCCCGGAATTTCCTGACAAGGTCATCGGCGAATGGATTTGCCAGGGGTACCTGATCAACGAAGCGGCGCACGCAACAAGCGGTGTGTGGGTCTTCTCGAGCCAGTTCTTTCAGCTTGGCACTACATCCGGCGCACAAACGCTTGTAACGCAAGGCTATGAACTTGCCGACGTAGGCGTTGCGATTAGTCGCGCCATCACCGGCGGTACCGGCGACTATAAAGACGTACGCGGGCAGAGTGAACAGCAGTTCCTTGGTTTCAACGCCAGCGAAGGTGTCGCCTTGCGCGTCACCCTTGAAGCGCGCACCCGCTAGCCTAACGCATACGCAAGCAACGGTTTGTAAAGAAGCATGTGTCGTCGTGCGCGTCGCAGCCCTGCACGGCGACACATCTTTTACCACAACCTATCTTAGGGCTGCTCTACATCAGAAAGGACAGCAACATATGATTATTCAGAATCGTTCACACCACAACGCCGCCGCTTCATTATGGACGCTGCTTCACCCGCGTGGTCAGATGCCCTTATTTGTAGGCTTCCTGTTTCTTGGCGTTCTCACCGCATGGTTGAGCGTAACACGGTTGAGCATGCCCTTATGGAGCGGCGTTGTAGTTGTGTTGGCCTTGCTTGCCTACCCGGCTGTGCGCAAATGGTGCGCCGACTACGAACGATTGGGGTTGCCAGTGACGGTGTTAAGCATACTGCTTGCCACCCAAAGTTTTCACACCGTCGAACATATCGCACAATGGGTGCAGTACTATATCCTCGCTTACCCCCTCCAAGAGTCGAGTGGCCTGATTTCGCCACTTAATGCCGAGATTGTTCACTTTGGTTGGAATGTTGGCGTGCTGCTAGTTGTCATCTATCTCATCGATTCGGGAATGCGAAACGGCTGGATGTGGCTGTTATTGCTTTGGGCGGGCGCGCATACTGCCGAACACACCTACATGTTCGTCACCTACCTTCAAGAGGTGCAATGGTTAACAAGTAGCGGCGCATCAATCAGTGCGGCTCAAGGTTTACCAGGTGTGTTAGGCAAAGGTGGGTGGCTGGCAAATAACGCAGCAACAAGCGGCCCGATTGCTTTTCTTTGCACGTTCGCCCCGGGGCTGGCAAATGCCCCGCGACTTGACGTGCATTTCTGGTGGAATGTCGGTGAAATCGCTCTGCTACTACCAGCGGCTCATAGTGGTATCCGTGAAACAATCGTACAGGGTGATGAAAGGGCATCTCGTGAACTATAAGAAGTGCCTTGCCATGTGCTCGCACTTCTGCATTCTGGCTCCTGCCCGAAAACCAGCGAGCGCCACGTCTACGGCGCTCGCGACCGATTGAGTATGAGCATGGGGAGCGGAAGTATAGCGTGCGGCACGAAACGAGGCGCTGCGCTAGCCAGATCAGCCGGGAACCACGAACCCGACCAAAGCGCCGCGCACGCAACTACCATCATTGGCAGTCGTAGTCCACCCTCGCGATCGCGCCACGCCGCATGCTGCGCCCCCCGATCGAGCGCCGCAGCAGCGGTGCAAAACCCGGTCGCCGCTCGATTCACCGACGAACGCAGCAGAAAGCGACAAACCACTCACTGTAGCGCACCGCTACGAAGTGTGGTATGCTAAAAATGAACCACAAGCGCGCAGTGCTCGCAACAACATCGCGCAAGCCCGTCCTGACGCGCTCGCGAGCGCCGCCGTGAGCAGACTAGTCAGGGCCGAGGGTCCGTGTATGATGCGCCCGCGCATGAGCAACAAGGTGCCAGACAACAAGCGGCTGCGTCCGCGCGAGTTGTTCTTCATCTTGCTCGGGCTCGTGACCGCGGCCTCGCTCGCGGTCCTGTGGCTGCGCCTCGTGCCCGAGCTCATGCAGCACAAGCAGCTCGGCCTCGACGACCTGCGCCCGCTCGG
>JAAUTF010000754.1 GCA_012031775.1 Candidatus Altimarinota bacterium
CGCTACGAAGATGTGACCGTCGATGAACTGATGCAGTTCGTCACCGGGCCGGACTTCCCGACCGGGGCCAAGATCCTCGCTGGCGATGAACTGAAAGAGGCGTATGCGACCGGACGCGGGCGGGTGATCGTGCGCGCGAAGGCCGAGGTCGAAGAAGGCGTCAATGGGCGCGAACGCATCGTCATCACCGGCGTCGGCGTCGTGCTGGTCATCGCCCTTTACATGCTGCTCGGCGGCTATGTCGCCGCTCGTTTTCGTGAGCTGAACTTCCGGCCAACACACAGCAGGCGCGGGCGGCGGGCACTGGCGATCCTGCGGAGCGGCAGCGACCTGGCGCGCCGCGATGGCGAGATCCTGGTGATTTTCGCCGCGACTTTCTTTATCAACGGGGCGGCAGACGCTTTCGAGCGCCTTTTCCCGAAGCGGCTCGTAGAGCTAGGCTTCCCAACACGGCCCGATCCGATCGTGTGGTTTATCGCGCTTGGCGTCGTCACGTTTGCAGTCGGCGCGCTGGCCCTGCGCATCGTCGAGGCGCGCATCAACGGTGTCGATGTGGCCCAGCGCAGCTACGTGGCGGCCTGCGCGATCGGAGCACTTGGCATCGCGCTGCTCGCCTATGCGCCGAGTAGTGCGCTGGGCAGCGCGGGCGTGGTGTTGGTAAGCGGTATCGGCTGGACGGTGACCAGTGCGGTGAGCACGATTTGGGTGAACGCGCGCGCTACCAGCGAGGTGCGCGCGACCTTGCAATCTTTTCTGGCCCAGGTCGAGTATCTTGGCGAAATATGCTGCGGCATCGCCTTGAGCCTCATCGCGCAGACAACCACGATCAGCGGTGCATTGGCCGGTGCCTGTGCCTGCGTCGTCTGCGCAGGGCTCATCGTTGTACGACTGAGATAGGTAGCTCTTGACCGCGACCAAAATTAGAGATATAATACCAACCGTTTGGTTGGTATTTTTGGTAAGAGGTACAAAAGAGTGGATATGTACCCGCTATTCTACGCCCCTGATCGCCAGACCTGGCGTGCGTGGCTGGCGGAGCATCACACAGATACAGCGGCGATCTGGCTGGTACGCTACGATGGGGCGAGCGGCAAAGCCAGCGTGCCATATCTGCACGCAGTCGAGGAAGCCCTTTGCTTCGGCTGGATCGATGGCATCGCCAAACGGGTAGACACCGAACGCCTTGCCCAGCGCTTTACACCGCGCCGCGCCAAGAGCCACTGGACAGAGCTGAACAAAGAGCGCGCGCGGCGCTTGATCGCGGCCAACCTGATGACCGACGCGGGCCGTGCAGTGCTACCCGACCTCAGGGTTGAGGCCTTTCAAATCCCGGCGGACATTCTGGCTATGCTACAGGCCGACGCGGAGGTCTGGGCGCATTTTCAACAGTTCCCGCCGCTCTATCAGCGTATTCGTATTGGCTATATCGAAGAGATGCGGCGGCAGCCGGCCGTCTTCACACAACGGCTCAACCATTTCTTGCAGAAGACGCGTCGCGGTGTGATGTTCGGCACGATGGAGTAATAGTGGTCGCGTGGAGCAGCGGCTGCGCCGCTGCTCCACGCGACCGCTACGGGTTCAGAAAAGTAGTTGAGTAGAGGTACGCCATGGAGGCAGCACCAAGGGAGGCCCGCGAGCGAGTGTTGGCGGCAGCCGAGCAACTATTCGCTGAGAAAGGTTTCGGGCCGGTGACGCTGCGCCAGATCGGGCGCTGGCTGGCATCCACCATTCATGCTCTACCACCACGTACCTGGCGGCAAAGCGGATCTTTTTGTCGAAGTGATGGAGCGCATCTTCGCCCGCCACCGCACCGGGCTGACCACAACGATCGCGGCGCAGACAAACGATCTGCGAGCGCAGCTCTACGCTGTCGGCGACTGGCTGCTCGCCCAACCGCCGATCGATATGGTGCGGCTGGAATATGTCGACATGCCCGAGCTGAGCGCGGCTCAGGTGCAGCGCCTCACCGATGCGGCATACATCGCGCTACAAGCGCCGCTAGTGCAGGCGCTGGGCGCAGCAGTAACCCGCCAGGAGATTATGCACGACGACCTCGATCTGATCAGCGGCGGGCTTGTGGGGACGATCCAGAGCCTGCACGCTGTGTCCGAGCACGTCGCGGGGAAGCCGCGCCAGGTGATGGCGCACCGGCTGATCGACGTTTTTTTAGACGGCCTGCGCGCGCGTTGAGCGCAGCGCGCTGTGGGCTCATTATATCGGTATGGATGTGGTGTTGTGATACTTGGGCTGCGGCTCCGTACCATGCTCTAAACGACAGGCTGTGATGCAGCTGCCTGCACTGCTATGTATACTAGAACGGCGCAGTGTGTGGGCCGTAAATCGCGCCCAGGTTACGAGCCGCGCCTGCGGCGTAAGTTGCACGCGGCTGTTGGGTGACAGAGGGCCAGAGGTGAGGTTGGGGTAGCCGCTCCGGCTGCGTCACACCCACGCGTGCTGCCTGCTGCCGCACCGCCCTTGCGGACGAGACACCATGATGGTATAACGACCGCAGGCGGAGCCGCAGGTGATCGCTCAGCCAACCGTGATCACGCCTGGATATGCCCGTGGCGGATCGACCTGATCGCGCTGTCATCGCGGGGAGGACGAACGTACGATGCAGCACGCACCTCAAGCAGCGGTCGCCCTGCCGTGGTACCACCGCTTCCTACTCGTGAACCTGTGGTGTCTGCCCATCGCACTTGGCGTACCGATCGCGCTCTGGATGCGCTGGTCGCAGGCCGTGGTACAGGCACAGGGTGGTGGGGGCATGTTTTATTTCCCGACTACGGCGGCGGAGTGGCTCTGGATGAGCGTGTGGTGCGTTGCCACCCTGCCCTGGCTCCTCACGGTGGTGGTGATTGGGATTCCGCTCGAATTTTTCCTGCCTGGGGAAATCCGGCTCCCAGCCCCTCAGGGCTCTGTGACGGTGGGGACGGGCTTGATGGTCGGGATGGTACTCGGGCTGCTTGTGCAAAGTAGCATGTATAGCCTGCCGGTGTACAGCGTCTGGCACGTCGTGCGCCAACGCCGCCGCACGATGAGCACACCACCAGACCACTAACGGGGTGCAGCCACACGTAATCGACGGGAGCGCTAACCCCCAAGCCACAACGAGTATCGCGCCAGACCGATAACGGTGGTGCAGCCATACTCTCAAGTGGAGGGGTTTTACGGA
>JAAUTF010000755.1 GCA_012031775.1 Candidatus Altimarinota bacterium
CTGCATGGTGGGCCAGCCGCTGCTCTCGTCGCCTTTTGGCGCGCACCCGCACCACCTCACCGCTGGCGGCGCTGCCGCTAAAGGCCCCCGCGCTCACCAGCCGGTCGCGCTCGTCGTAGCGGAAGAATTGGGGCTGGCTCGCGCTCGCCGCGTTGTCGATGCGCGTCACATTGCCGACACCGTCGTAGCTGTACCCACGATAGAAGGCGCTGCCGACCGCCGTGCTGCTCAACAGGCCACGCGCGTTGTAGTTCCAATCCTGGCTGAAGCCGCTCTGGAAGGCCCAGATATCCGGTTGGTTCAGCGCGGTGTAGCTCGCACTGCCGATATAGCAGGTGCTCGCATTGCAGACTTTCGTCTGCCGCCAGGCGCTATCATAGCTATAGGTCACGACCTCACGGCTGCCGCCCAGATTGGGGTAGGTAATGGCATGGACGCGGTCGGCGCTGTCGTAGGCGTAGTCGATCTCACGTGCACCACTAACACTGGCCACGCCGGTGGCAACCTTCGTCACTCGTCCACGGGCGTCGTACTGCCAGCGCGTGCTATTGCCGCCAGCCACCATGCTGGTGCGGCGACCTTTGCCATAGCTGCTGGCAGCTTCATCATAGCGATAGCTCACATCGAGCGTGGGCAGGGTCGTCGGGCAGCTGGTGTTGCTGCGGAAATGCCGCCCTAACGGGCGTTGCATGGCATCGTAGTAGAAGCAGGTCGAAACACCAGTTGGCGCGCTCTGGCGTTTCAGCGCGCTATCGCCCCAGTACTCATAGCTCCAATTGCCCATATCCGGGTCGCTCATCGCGGTTTTGCGGCCCAGGCTGTCGTAGCTCATCGTCGTATCGTTGCCGAGCGTATCGGCCACAGCGGTGAGCAGATCCAAGCCATTGTAGCTATAGGTCGTGGTCGCATCGGTCGCCCATTGCGGCTCCCCGCTGGCACAACTGTAACCCCAGTAATTACCGCAGCTGCGCGGAATTCGAGCACCTGGATCAGCCGCCCCAGGCTATCGCTGCGCGTCTGGCTGCGATGGCGATTGGGATCAGTGACATCGTGATAGCGCAGCTTACTCGTCGCCTCTACACCGTAGCGATGGCTGGTGACGATATTGCCCGGCGCGGTGATGGTTTCCACGCGCCCGAGATCGTCGTAGCTGGTCGTCGTCCAGCGCATCACATTGGCATCGGCGGCGTGCGGCGTGTAGGCCACGAAGCTGGTGGCACTCTCCGCGACATAGCGCGGCTGGCTCTGCTGGATCACACGGCCCATGCCGTCGTAGCGTGTATCCGAGACGATGTTCTGTACCTCGCCATTGCTCTCCAGCTTGGTCTGGATCTGCCGCCCCAGACCATCATAGAAGAGTTGGGTGACGCGCTGGCCGCTCTGGTTTTTCACTTCGCGCTGTTGAATACGATAGCGGAAGGGCTGCTCGGCGTCGTAATAGATCGCCGAGAGCGTCGGCACACTGCTCGTATCTTCAGGCTTGATCAGCTTGATCAGCCGCCCAAAGACATCGTATTCTGCGCTCGTGATCGCCCCGTTGAGGTCGATCACACTGGTCAAGGTCAGCTGTGCTAGATTGTAATTGGCTGTCTCGGGATTATTCAGTGCATTGGTCACCTGCGTTGGCAAGGCGTGGTAGGTGCTGTCGTAGGCGGTAGTCGTGGTGCGGCCCGTGCTGCCGCCGCCCGGCGCGCTGATGCTGCCGTTGAAGTAGGTGCCGAGGCCTGCATAGGTGGTCACCGTCGTCTGATTGCCATAGGCGTCGTAGCCAAAGGCGGTATCCTGGCCAGTCAGCGTCACGCCGTCGCAACACGTCGTGACCGCTGGCACATTGCTGAAGCGCCGCTCCATGCGCAGCTCGCCCTTCGTGCCGATGGTGTTGATCGACGTCAGCGTGTCGTAGAAGCGATGCGTAATCGCGCGGAAGACGCCGCCGCCGTCGCGGATCACCTCGCCCCACACGCGGTCGGTGATATAGCTATTGGCATCGTCACGCGTCACGCAGTATACGACATTTCTGATTTGTCTATGTACGCCTACCAATCAATTACATATGAGAGAAGTGAATCAGCCGCAGGATAGGTAATATATATAAGCAGCAATACTGCGACCAAGAAAAGAAGAGATAAACCAAACCTTCTTTTCGAAAGTTGACTTCTAGAATGAATGACTAAACTCCCATAAACTAACAGCAATACAGGAACAAGATACCAAACTAAGAGCGATAGATAAACTGGAAGCGTCATTAATGCATCATCGTTGACACTGCCTCTATTTCCATATATTGGAACTTCCCTTGATGTTGTATCAGCTGTAGTTGAGCTAAGACCAGCCCAGTATGAAGGGAATAGTACCAATAATGTGTACAGCAGCAATAATGTACATGCGATTAAACCAATAACCTTCTTCGCAGCTATAGTCAATCGCGCTTCTATACTCATTACATCCTCCAATAATGATCATCGAAACCGTGTTGTGTTAATCATAGCGCTAAACGCCTGTAAGACTAATGTACTCATCCGCTTGTACAGTCATAAGCAACGGACATATAAACAAGTTCCGCTTTTGGATGCCCTTCATCTCCAGTTACATCAACAAGCTCATTTTTCCATGTACACTTTGGTCGACGCACCGGCGTTCCTGCCGAATAGCTCTCCCATTCCGCTGCCCTTCCGATTGCCCAAGCCCATCCAGGAGCCACAACAACAACGGATGTACCTCCTTGCCCATCATCAATTACTGTTGCAACAGAAGCATCACCGATCTTTAGGCGCTCCCCCGGTCCACGCCCTGCTAACGGACGATCTGGATCGACAGCACCGATGAAGTCAGCGTCAACAAAACCGTAATCTAAGGAAGACTCTCCCGGTTGCAGAGTGACAGCAACTGTCTCAAAACATTCGTCGGCATTGGACATACAACCTTCAATGCGTCGCTCGCCACTTACGACGACGGGTTGGGAACTTTCGTTGTGAACAACACCTCCACAGCCTACCGTATCACATCGGCGAGCATGCCCACTGGGATCGGTGTACTTCACTGGGTTATTCTGCACATAGCTGTAGCGATTCAACGCCTGCGGGTTGACGGGGCCAAACGGACTCCCCAGTTGTTTCCGCCCATCGCTCCCCAGCTGGAACCAGAAGGGCGCGCCGCTCTCCTGGTTGAGCTTGC
>JAAUTF010000756.1 GCA_012031775.1 Candidatus Altimarinota bacterium
GCCGCGCGCCTCGGCCGCACTACGCTCCATCAGCACCACCGCCGCCGCCGCATCGTTGATGCCGCTCGCGTTGCCGGCCGTCACCGAGCCACTCTTATTGAAGGCCGGTCGCAGCTTCGCCAGCGTCTCCATCGTAGTGTCGCCGCGCACATTCTCATCTGTATCGAAGATCTGCGGGCCTTTCTTTGAAGGCAGTTCCACCGGCAGAATCTGGCTCTTAAAATGGCCAGCGCCGATCGCTGCCGCCGCCCGCTGCTGGCTTTCGAGCGCCAACTGATCTTGATCCTCACGCGTTACGTTCCACTTCGCCGCTACATTTTCGGCTGTTATGCCCATATGACAATCGTCGAAGGGATCGGTAAGCGCGCCGACCATCATGTCGATCACACTGGCATCGTTCATACGCTGGCCCCACCGCATGCCCGGCAAGGCGTAAAGGCCACGGCTCATCACCTCGGCACCGCCCGCAACTGCGGCGTCGGCGTCGCCAAGTTTGATGATCTGCGCGGCCGAAACGATCGCCTGCAGGCCGCTGCCGCACAGCCGGTTCAACGTGAACGCCGGTGTCTCAACCGGTAGCCCGCCCTGTATCGCCGCGCGCCGCGCCAGGTACATGTCGTGCTGTTCAGTATGAATTACATTGCCAAATACCACATGACCGACTTCCGCTGCCTGCACACCACTGCGCGCCACAGCCTCGCGGACCATCATGGCCGCCAGATCGCTTGGCGCAAAATCCTTCAGGCTGCCGCCGTATTTGCCGATTGCGGTGCGAACTCCGCTCAGCACGACAACTTCTCGCTCGCTGGTCATCGCCGACCTCCTTACGATAGGTATTTTGCGTAGTGTGGAACACGCGGTATTATAGCAGCTATTCGCCCCATTTTGGCGTAACTATTCTGTAACTGCTTGTACTATTATTCACAGCATCGCTGTAGTAAAGGCACCAGGCAGATGGATGCAGTCAGGTATGGCGGCAATGCCGCCATACCTGACTGCATCCATGCGCTTTGCACAAAGGAAATTCCCATGAAGGAACGCGTAGCGGCGGCAAGTACAATGGAGTTGCGCGATGGGCGCCGGGTGACAATCCGGCGATTAAGTGAGCAAGATCGCACAAACTTGCAGCTCTTCGGCATGAGCCTGCCAACGGACGATTTGCTGTATCTTGAAGATGATTTCCAGAGCCCTGAGATCATCACGCGCCTGATCAATGCGCACGCCGCCGAGAATTGGCGTCAGATCGTCGCCGTGCTCGACGACGGCACAATTGCCGGCTACAGTGCGCTGCGCCGCTTGCCAGGCTGGTCTAGCCATGTCGGCGATATTCGTCTACTCGTCGGCAGCGAGTGGCGACGTAGCGGTCTTGGCGTAGGCTTGGCGCGCGCCATCGTCGAATCGGCCCCTGACCTTGGCCTCTCGAAGCTGATGGTCGACATGATCGCCGAGCAGTCCTCGGGCCGGGCGATCTTCGAGCGCCTCGGCTTTCGCATCGAGGGCACGCTGATCGACCATGTGCGCGACCGTCAGGGCATGCCACACAACTTACTTGTGATGGCTATAACAATGCGGTAACGACGCACGGGAGGGCCGCAGTGCGCTGCGGCCTTCTGAATCCTGAATTCTACCCAAGAATACGAGGCATGTACCAGAGCCAGTGGTCGAGCAGGTGCTGGTTGGGCGGGTCGTAATACCAGGCCCAACGTGGGCGTGGGCGCGTCGGCACGGGGGCTATCGCCGTGTCGACCAGCGTTGGCGGTGCCGCGCCCTCGGCTTGCCAATCACGTAGCAGCGGGCCAAGTTCATCGTCGCGCTCGCTAAAACCAATAAGACGCGGGTTCCAGGTGCGCGCCGCAATGGTGATCGTGTGCGCGCCCGGCGGCAGGTAGAACCGGTAACTGCGCAACTGACCGCTCGGCTCGCCCGCACCCCGTCCATTCACCAGCACGCGTAACTCGCTCAACGCCGCTTCGGGTGGTCGCCGATCATCTAGCACGAAGCGTATTACCGTCGCTTCGGTCAGCCGACATCGAATACGTCCCAGGCTACCGCTGCGGCGGGGTAGCATCGCGCCCGCCGCATCCTCGCTCGCGTAGAAGCCGTCGCCGAGCCGACACGATGGTGCCCCCGTGGCATAACGCCCCCCAGCGATCGCCTAGCAGTTGCCACTGCGCAATTAGCGGCGAGGCCGCCAGATCGTAGATCTTGTCGCCCGCTGTCGGCGTGTTTAAATACGTGTTGACGTTGAGCAGCACCGCACTAAGGTTGCCCACAAACCCAAGTGCCGCCAGCGTGCCGATAAAGGCCCATTGCGGGCGCAGCATGGTGCGTACTTGCGGCTGTGTTGTGCGGGCGCTTGGCTGGTTCTTGGTTCCTGGTTCTTGTGCCAGGCCTTGCCGAATTCCTAGCCCTGCACCCAACACAACGAGCAAGGGCACCACCGGCAGCAGAAAGCGCGGCCCCCAGACGCCCCCACCTTGCCATTCGCCCCACTGCGCATAGAGTAGCAGATGACTCAGGAACAAGGCCCAGCACAGCAGCACTACGCCGCGTTTCCCTGCACGCCACAGGCCGACTGATCCCGGCAGTGCTACAAGAATCGCCGGTGCGTAGAGAACTATGCTCTTGCCCGGGCTGAACAGCAACCCATACAGTCCCACCGCCAGCGGCGTGGTAAATAGCCCGCTCTCGCTCGCATACCCGCTCGCTAGTGCCGTGCCAAAACGCGCCTCGTTATACCAGGCGACCAGCGCAAACCCCGGCAGCAGCCCAATACCCCATACCAAGAGCGCAGAACATGCCCACAAAAGCGCCATCCGCACTGGTATTTTTTGCCCAGCAGCCTGCTCTGTTCTAGGGGGAAACATTTTTATGGCATTGACAGCAATAAACAACGCCAACACCGGCAAGGCCACCGCCGCCGCAACCCGCGTGGCTACCAGCAGGCCTGCCGCCAACCCGGCGACGAACACCCCGCCCGCAGGTGCGTAGCATACTGCGCCCAACCCGCCCACACCCAACCCGTCCGCGCCGTTTCCGACCAACGATGCACGCCCTCCGCCGCAATCAACAACAGTAATCCCGCTAGCGTTCGGAGAAAAAGGTGCGTGCATACGGCCAGGCGAAAGTAGCAAGCGCATATGTCAGCGCGAGCGCCGCCGCCAGCCC
>JAAUTF010000757.1 GCA_012031775.1 Candidatus Altimarinota bacterium
GTTGCGGTCGGGCTGGGTGTCGCGGTCGGGACGGTGGCGGTCGGCGTTGCGGTCACAGCGGTGCTGGTCGGGCTCGGGACGGTGCTGGTGGCCGTTGGCGTGCCGCTGCTAGGCAACTGCAAGGTTTCGGTGACGAGACTGCGATTGCCAAGCTTGTCGTAGCCGTACGCGAAGCGCCCCAGTGTGCTACCGCTCAGCGTGTAATGCAGGTCGCGCAGCCGATTGACGCCATCGTAGCCGTAGCTGGTCTGCACGCCGTTGCTGCGCGTCAGGCTCTGCACGCGGCCCAGCGGATCGTAGGCGTAATCGGCGAGTGTGGTGCTGCCCTGGCGCACGGTGTCGAGCTGACCATCGGCCAGGTAGGCATATTGGATCGCGCTGCCATCCGGGTAGCTCAGACTGATGCGCTCGCCGCGCCCGTTGTAGCTATAACTCACCGTGCCCGTGTTCGGCGCGGCCACGCTCAGGATGCGGCCTTGCGCATCCACGCCGAAGCTCGTCGTCCCACTGCCATCGACCAACTGCGTGCGCCGCCCGAGCGCATCGTACTGCATACTGATCGCGCCCAGGTTCGTCGCGCTCAGCGTGGTCAGCCTATCGCGCCCGTCGTACTGCGAGCTGACATCGAAGGCCGCGCCGCGCGGATCGTCGCGCATGGTCTGGCGACCGAGCGCATCGTAGCTGAAGCTCGTCACCTGGTTCAGGCCATCACGCCAGGCCCGCTGCTGGTCGGCGGCATCGTACTCGGCGCGCTGCGTGATGAGCCCGCGCCCATCGACGACCGCCACCGGTTGTCGCTGCGGTCGTAGCGGTATTGGGTTTGCACGTTGCAGTCGGTACCGCTACAGCCGCTGCTGAGATAGTTCTCGGTCACAGTGATCAGCCGGTCGCGGTTGTCGTAGGCAAGCGCGTCTCGCGGCCCGCCGCGTCGGTCTGGCCGATCTGGCGCCCGGCGGCATCGTAGCGCGTGCGCGTGATCAGGTCGCTGGCCGTCTCATTGCTGCTGCTGCTGCCGTTCTGATAATGCTGGATCTGCTGGCTGACGCGCCCGAGTCCGTCGAGCATGAACAGGGTGAGGCGGCCATCCGGCAGCGCCTGCCAGCGCAGTGCGCCCTGGCCATCATAGCCCATCGTCGTCGCCCGGTTCAAGGTATCGGTCATCACCACGGTCTGATCGAGCCCGTTGTAGCCGCTGCGCGCCGTGTTGTTCAGCGGGTCGAGTGTGCTCAGCGTGCGCCCGAGCGCATCGTAGACCTGGCGCGTGCTGCTGTCTTGATCGGGGCTGCTGGCAGTATAGACGCCATCGACGTAATTTGCCACCGTGCGCGTGACGCGACCCAGGCCATCGTACTCGCTGCGGGTCGTGAGGTCTTCATCGCGGCGACTGGCCGTATACACCCCATTGACATAGTTTTGCGTCACATCGACAGGCCGCCCCAGCGCGTCAAAGGCCGTCAGCGCGCTGATATTGCGGTCGCGGGCGTGGTGCTATAGGCCGCGCAGCCCGTCACTGTCGGCTGGTTGCCGCTGGTGCGACAGTTGGCGATCTGACGGTTCATACGCCCCAGCGCATCGTACTGGAAGCTCGTCCAGCGCCCCAGCGGGTCACGCTGCCCGCGCAGGCGGGTCGTGGTCGGGTCGTAGCTCGCCACACTCACCCGGTTGAGCGCGGGATCACTTTCGCCCGGCGCAAGATTGACGGTGGTGGTAACCACCCGGTTCAGCGTATCGTAGGCATAGTGCGTCACGCGGTCGGTGATCGGCTCGGTAGCGGTGAAGACCCCATCGACATAGTTCTCGATCACGCGCTCAACGCGGCCCAGGTCGTCGTAGCGCGTCACCTGCACGGTATCGGCATCGCGTGGCCCGCTAAGCGGGTTGCCATCTTCAAAATTCAGCGTCACGGTGATTGGGCGATTGAGCGCATCGTACTGCGTATAGCTGCGGCGGCCCAGCGCATCGGTCTGCGTGATCACATTGCCCGCGCCGTCGTAGCGCGTGTACATCCGCACATTGGTATCAGCACTGGCGGTCACACCGGGGCGGTAATTCAGCGTCACCGTCATCGGGCGGCTCAGCGCATCGTACTCCGTCAGCGTCACCCGCTCGGCGGCGGCGCTAAAACTGCGCGTCGCCAGCGTGAAGCTGCCGGTCAAGATGCCAGTTTCCGTCACCAGAGTGGTTCGTCCCAGGCCATCGTAGCCGTAGCGCGTCGCCACATTGGCGGCGGCTTGTGTGGGCGTAAAGCCCTGAAACACAACCTGGCCCTGGGCATCGAAACTGAGCGGGCTGACGTTGCGGATGCGCCAATCGACCCGCCCACGCGCATTGTAGTGCGTCGCCGTCGCGCGACCAAGCGCGTCGCGCACCCAGACCTGGCGGCCAGCGAGATCGTAGCCGTAACTCGTAATCACATCTTCGTCCGGGCGTGCGGCATCGAAGGTACCGTCTTTATAATTTTGAATCGTCCGCTCGACCGTGTTATCGGCGTTATAGACCGTGGTATCGCGGCGCTCAAGCGCGGTGCCGACGCCACTAACCGTCGCCGTAACACGGCCCAACGCATCGTACTCATAGGCGGTGGTTTGCGCCAGCGCAGTGCCATAGCCCACGATCATGCGGCTCACCTGGCCGCGCTGCGTGAGCGTCCCGCTAGTGGGATACTCATAGCGCGTCACTACACCATCCGGGCTGCGTACAGCTTGCAGCAAAGAATCGCCGCTGTAGCGCACATTGGTACTGTAGGTATAGAGCGTTGTCGCACGCAGCGGGCTGCTGGTCGTGATGCCCACCGTGGTGCTGATCACATTGTTCAAGGCATCATAACGATAACGCGTGGTGACGCCCTGCGCATCGGTAAGCGCGACCAGATTATTGTTACCATCATACTGGCGCTGCATCGTCTGGCTCAGCGCATTCGTCGTCGTCAGCGGCAAACCATTCGTCGTGAAGACGGTAGCCGTTGCATTATTATTGCCATCGCGCAGCTCGCCAGGGCTCAAGGTAGCGTCAAAAGCGCTACCGAGCACCGCCTGCCCATTGACCTCGATGCCGGTCATGGTATTGGCGCGATTGTAGCGAATCGTCTCAACATCCTGCCGCCCATCAAGCCCCACCGTCGTGATGATCGTGCGGTCGGCCTGGTATTGAAA
>JAAUTF010000758.1 GCA_012031775.1 Candidatus Altimarinota bacterium
GGATGGCCTACGGGAGAGCGAGCGTTGATCTGCTCCGCAAACGGGTACTTGCCCAAGTGTGACGCTTTTGCCTGAGCGCGGCTGTTGCGGAAGAGCCGATCTTTCCTGAGGCGCAGCTTTTCGTCGGGTAAGATTCTTCCGTGAGGCTATACGGGGGGGAAAGAATTGAGCGTCGCTTGACAGCTGCGCAAACTCACCCGTGGCTTGCACCTGGTGTGGTCTGACCCTTCTATTCCGCTGCCTGCTGACAGTGCGATTGCTGCTCGTCGCCTCCAACTTGGTGCTCGTGCGCTTGTGGCCTTGTTCAAGCATGTGTGTCGTCCGATGGCTAGTCCCCAAACACCTGGCGCCTTTGTATTTGGCTTGCGTGCCGTCGCCATCGACGGCACCAGTGAAGATGCGCCTGATAGCCTTGCCAACGCCAAAGCCTTTTGGCCGCCACCCTACCAGCCGTGGTCGCAGCGCCTTTCCGCAACTCCAGGGCGTGTATCTGGTCGAGTGCGGCACCCACGCCGTCTTCGATGCTGGCTTTTGGCCCTGCTCCACAAGCGAGCGTGTTGGCGGCTTTCGCCTCCTCCGCTCCATCTGCCGTGGTATGCTCGTGCTGTGAGACCGCGGCTTTCACGACTTCGATATGCTGCTCGGCGTACGTCAGCGCGGCGCGCACGTACTGTCTCGTTTGCCGAGCTATGTCCATCTTACGCCGCTACGGGTGTTGAACGACGGCTCGTTGTTGGCGCGTATCGTGCTTTCGGACTACGCCCGATGCAAAGCGGGCGAGCAGACGCTGGTACGAGTGGTCAATTACACCATCACCGACCCGGCTCTACCGGGTTATGGCAAGCAGCATCGCGTGATCACGACGCTGCTCAACCCGCGACTGGCACCTGCGCATGAGGTGGCCTGCGGTTATCACGAACGCTGGAAGGTCGAGTTGACGATTGATGAGATCGACGCATCAGCGTCTGGTTGGACGAACCCTGCGCTCGCTCAAACCAATGGGCGTAATCCAAGATCTGTACCGCATGTTGCTGCTGCACTACGCGGTGCGCCATTTGATGCACCAAGCAGCACTGCGGCACGAGATTGACCCGACAGGTTGAGCTTTGTGCATGCGGTCGAGGTCGTCCGTGATGCGGTGCCGGAGTTTCAGATGGTGCAGCAAAGCCCCCTGTGGAGGTGTGGATCTCCATGTCAAGCTCCGGCGGCTGTAGCAAAACCTTGTCTAAGGCTGCTTGGCCCGCTTCGGCGCCTGGCCCGTTTCGCGAGCGTCGTAGGCCCAGCGCGCCTCGGCCACCTGCTCCAGGTTGTCCTGGGCCCAGCACCTAAGCTGGTACATCGGTTCCTCCAGGCTTGCGCCGAGCTCGGTCAGCTCGTACTCGGTGTGGGGAGGCACCACGGGGTAGGCGATGCGCCGGACTAGGCCGTTGCGCTCCAGGCTGCGCAGTGTCTGGGTGAGCATTTTTGCGAGATCCCGTCGATGGCGTGCTCGAGCTCGCTATAGCGCTGCCGCCCGTCGCTCAGCACGCAGATCACCAGAATGCTCCATTTGCTCGCCAGGATGTCCAGCACGGTTTGCGACAGATATTTGCGCCGCAGGACGTTCGGCTCCATGACCTTGCTCCCATATACGCCGTTCATACTCGCCTAGCGCACCAAAAGGTGGGTACTTCACAAACAGTGCGCTTAACGTTATTCTACCTCCTGTCGACCGAATTACAAGGAGCAAAACGCATGTTTCTCGTTTCCACGCCCAACGGCAAAGTCGGTACCCACGTAGCCCAGCAGCTGATCGCCCAGGGCCTGCCCGTTCGCATCGGCGCCCACACCGTGGAAAAGGCCCGCCAGGCCTTCCAGGGCGCTGAGGTGGTGGCGCTCAACCTGTTCGACCCGGAGAGCGCCGCCGCAGCGCTTGAGGGCGTAAGCGCCCTGTACCTGGCCTCGCCCGGCGACGCGCCCGCCGCGCCGATCACCGCCGTGGTCGACCGCGCCAGGGCGGCCGGGGTACAGCGGGTAGTCCAGCTTTCGGCGTCCGGCGTCGAGCAGGGCGACTCGCCCCTGCGCCAGATCGAGCGCCACATCGAGGCTAGCGGCATGAGCTGGACTTTTCTCCGCCCGAACTGGTTCATGCAGAATTACAGCACCCAGCACCAGCACACGATCAAGGCCCAGGGCGCCTTTTACGAGCCGGCCGACGAGGGCGCGACCGCCTTTATCGACGCCCGCGATATTGCGGCCGTGGCCGTGGCCGCGCTCACCCAGGATGGCCACGCTGGCCAGGCCTACACCCTTACAGGCGGGCGGGCCTACACGCGCCACGAGGTCGCCGCGACGCTCAGCCAAGCTTTGGGCCGCGAGATCCGTTATGTACCCCAGGACGACGCGCAGTTCCGCGAAACCATGGCCGCCTTTATGCCCCAAGACTACATCGAAATGTTGAGCAGCCTGTATGGCATGGTGCGGGCCGGCTGGACCGCCGCCGTTTCGCCCGAGGTGGAGCGCCTTCTGGGCCGCGCGCCGATCAGCCTGGCCCAGTTCGCCCGCGACGAGCGCAACGCCTGGGCCTAGCAGCAATACCTTTCAAATGCTGCTGCTTAGTGCCGACCATTGCCCCCTCACCCCTGCCCCTCACTCCCTCAGGGGAGAGGTGAAATACCGCAACAGGAAGCGGTGTACGCCTCCTCTTCTGCTCAGGGAGAGGGGGTTGGAGGTGAAGGCTGCCCTGCCGCATGACCCTTATTTGAGTCGAGTCAACACAATGCCTTAACCTACGCCTGTACTACAGGCTTTACTCGGCACTACTTTGAATCAGGATCCATGGGCTTGCTGGGGTGATGCTGTGGCGGAATATCTTTGAAGGCTTCGAGTGCCGAACGGACATACTCGAACATTTCGGGCTGGAGGGCGCAGGCATACAGGACTTGCATGATTTCGAACTCGACCAGGCCACCAAGATCGTGCAGCGTGCCCTGGGCGTAGGCGATAAGGTCGGGCCGTTCGCGCAACATCGTTGCTATTGCCTGCGCGTGACGTGTATGCCCCTCTATGGTTCGCAGTGTCTGATCTGACGGCAACATCATTTTCTCCGTGTGCGGTTGTCAAACACGCACGTCTGTGTCTACCCACCGACTATTACCCAGCCACTGCTCTA
>JAAUTF010000759.1 GCA_012031775.1 Candidatus Altimarinota bacterium
GCACCTTTCGGAGCAGGCCAACTCGGCACAGAAGGCAGTTGTCGGCGTCGGGCGAGTGTTAAAAATGGCAGGGATCCAGGGCCACGGCTGCGCGCGCTGCCTCGGGTCTCGGTCTGTGCACCGCAAGGTGCGCCGATCTGGGAGAGCGAGCGAATGCTGACGCAGCGCGAGTTGTTTTGAAGGTGCGCGTAACGATCGAGGCGATGCAAACCCTATGCGCTCGAAATGGAGGCAATCGATGACGATGCAAAAGATGGAGTATATCTGGTTTAACGGCGAACTGGTGGAGTGGGATAAAGCGACGATCCATGTGCTCGCACATGTCGTACATTATGGCACGAGTTGGTTCGAGGGCATTCGCGCTTATGAGACAGCGCGGGGGACAGCGATCTTTCGCCTGACGGATCATATACGGCGTTTATCTGACTCGGCGAAAATCTATCGTACAGCGCTTCCATATAGTGTTGAGCAGTTAGTAGCGGCGACAAAGGCGACGGTGCGCGCCAACAAGCTGCGCGCTGGCTACATCAGGCCGGTGGTGTACCGCGGTTACGGCGAGATCGGTGTAAACCCGCTAAAGAACCCGGTAGAAGTGGCGATCGCGACGATCGAGTGGGGCAAATATTTAGGTGCAGAAGCGATGGAGCAGGGTGTTGATGTGTGCGTATCGTCGTGGAACCGTTTTGCGCCGAACACCTTGCCGGCGGCCTCGAAGGCGGGCGGCAATTATCTCAACTCGCAGCTGATCAAGATGGAGGCGCTAGCGAACGGTTATAGTGAAGGCATTGCGCTCGACGCCAATGGCCAGATCAGTGAGGGCAGCGGCGAGAACCTGTTTGTAATTCGCGACGGTGTCGTCTACACGCCGCCGATCAGCGCTTCGATTTTGGGCGGTATCACGCGTGATACGGTGCTACACCTGTTGAGCGATATGGGAATCGAGGTGCGCCAGCAGGCGCTACCCCGCGAGATGCTGTACCTGGCCGATGAGCTGTTCTTTACGGGCACAGCGGCGGAGGTGACGCCGATTCGCTCAGTGGACAAAGTGAGTGTGGGGGCGGGTCGGCGCGGGCCGATCAGCGCTGAGGTGCAGGCTGCCTTCTTCGCATTGGTGCAGGGCGAAGGCGAGGATACACGGGGTTGGCTTGAATACGTTTAGCGCGTTGCGACGGCAAGAATCCTGCGATATAATGCAATGCAGCGCGCGGGCCGCAGCCGAAACATTGTCTAGGGGTTCAGGCCGCACCAGCACGGGCTGCGGTGTTTTCTACAAGCGCAACAGGCACAAAAATCGGCGCTCATTGCGAGCGCCGACTAGGGAGCAAAGCGAAGCCGCACTAACGCGTCTTCGACATTGTGCGAATGCATTGTGTACAGATGCGCACCTGAACTGCCTGACCATCAGTGGTGGTAATCTTCTTTCTTTGCAGATTCGGACGCCACATGCGGTTCGTACGACGTTTGGAAAAACTTACATTGTGGCCGAAAGAAGGCCCTTTACCACACATATCACAACGTGCCATGACAAACTACTCCAACATAATTCAGACGTATGCAGTGCTGGCCTCACGGGATATATGCGAGGTGCCGCCAGCCACCATTGCTTCGCGGCTAACGACACCATGCATCCACCCTCGTAAGGGTTACTCTCTATTCTTTGCGAGAATATACCATAAGTGGGGTTGTTTGGCAAACCGTTAGAAGGATAACGTGTTGTCAGCGTGAACGGCGTGACTGTTACGATAGCAACAATGAGACCTTTTTGCGATAATCCTTATGCAAGGCTGAACCGCCGGCCCGGAGAGTGGTGTTGAGCGGTGTTATGAGGAGCGTTTGATGGCGAAGATAAAAATTATCACCGACAGCACCTGCGATCTATCTCCTGAACTCGCACGCGAGCTTGGCATCGAGATGGTGCCAATGCTGTTGCATGTAGGCGAAAAAGTCTACCGTTCGGGGATCGACATCAGCAATGAACAGATCTACGAGTACCTACAAAGTGGCGCACACAAGCTAAGTGTGGCGTCACCGTCGCCGGCAATCTTTGAGCAGTTGTACCGCAAGATGCTCGGTGAGTACGATCATGTGTTTTCCATCCATGTGAGCAACCGTTTGAGCGGGGCCTATGCGGCTACGGTACAGGCGCGCGCAAAAGTGCCAGCCTCGAAGACGAAAATCGATTTGATCGACAGTAAATCGGCTTCGATGGGATTGGGCATGGTAGTGTTGGCGGCAGCTGAGGCGGCGCGTAATGGTGCGGCACCGCACGAGGTAGAGCGCCTGATCCACAGTATGATCCGGCACACGCACGTCGTCTTTTTGTTGACACGATGGAGCACTTAGAGCAGAGCGGGCGGCTAGCATTAGCAGGCGCGGTGCTCGGCTCGATGCAACGTATCAAGCCGCTGATGATCCTTGACGAAGGCGAGGTGGTACCCTACGAGCGCACGCGTACGCGTGCCAAGGCGATCGAGGGGCTGTACACCTTCATTGAGGATTTTCCGAACGTCAAGAATGTAACGGTGCTGTATTCAACAACGCCAGAAGATGTTGAGAAGCTGCTCGAAAAGGTCGAGCCGATCTTCCCACGTGAGCGGGTGCAGATCGCGCAGTTTGGCCCTGGAATTGCGATCTATCTCGGCCCAGGCGCGATGGGTGCGGTGGTGTTTGAAGGGCTTGACGAGGCATAGAGAGCACGAGTGAAGGGGGCCGGTACTTAGTGCAGACGCGGGGCGCAGCATGCTGCGCCCTTAGCTATGAGAGTCTGGCTGGTGGTAGCTCTGCAACTATCAGCTAGACAGCCACTTATGGTGATCCAGGATCGAGAGCATATCATTGCGCTGGGTCGTACCCTGGCCGCTGAACTGGCGGCTGGTTGCGAAGACCGCAGCAGCGCACAGAGCATAACGCAGTTCCTCGACGATTGGCGTCTGGGATCCGATGGGGCGCTGGCGGTACCGGCAGTGGCACAAGCACTTGATCTGCTGACCGATTACGATCTGCAGCCAGTGAATGTGCGACGCGAGCGAGTACAGCGTGCCGTAAGCCTCCTGCGCGATATCTTTCGTAAGTCAGAGGGTCATGTTGTACCAGCAGTTGTACCGGAGGAACCGGCGACGCTGAGTAAGCCACGCATTCCTGCCAAGAA
>JAAUTF010000760.1 GCA_012031775.1 Candidatus Altimarinota bacterium
GCGGGCGAGCGCGACGGCCATAGCGCTGTCAGGCGTCGCGACCGGCAGGTGTAGATGCTGCAACAGGGCCACACCGGCAGGTATGGCGCGCACTAGCGATGGCGCGCTTGCTTCTTCTCCAATCGTTACCAATACGGCGATTGAGTGAGGCAGGCCGTTGGCACCGTACCGATGGCTCATAGCACTCAACAACGAGCTGAAACGCTGCGCTGGACTACCGCGATACGTCGGCGTGACAAGCAGTAAGATCTCGGCGTCGGCCATATCAGCAACAGCGTTTTGAACAAGTTCATCGTGCTGTGTGCCGAGGGCATCGAGCGGGACGATCTCGCCGAGGTAGGCAGCGCGCTTGACGGGCGGCAAAGCGGCGAGCATGGCATCGAGAATGGCGGTGGCCGGGCTCGCAGCGCTGGCCGAGCCACAGACGCCGAGCGTAAAAAGATAGCCGTCGTGCATGGTAAGGAGTCAGGATTCAGAAGTTAAGATTTAGAAACTCGCGTCGGCCTGGAAGCTGAACGTCGCACAGTCAGAGCCATAAAATAACCGATGCATTCCGCATAGACTGCACTTCACAGCGCATACATATCTTCCATATGTGGAGCGAAAAATGCTTCGAGCAGGCTACGTGCTTCCTCGGGGCTAGCGGCGTGGTGAACGGCGGCGCGCAGCTGGGTGCTACCGGGTAGGGCGACGGTGAATTGGCCGATGAGCTGTTTGATCTTGTTCAGCGCGAGGCGTTCGCCCTGCTCTTGCTGGCAGAGATCGAGGTAGGAGAGCAGAAATTCGAGCTTGTCGGCGGGCGTAGGTGCAAACGGCGCTCGCCCGGCGCGTAGATCGGCGATCTGGCGAAAGATCCAGGGGTTAGCCATGGCACCGCGCCCGATCATTACGCCATTGGCAGCGCTATCGCGCAGGCGGATGAGCGCATCCATCGCGTCGGTGACATCGCCGCTGCCGATGACCGGAATCGCCACCGCACGCCGCACCTCGGCGACACGGCTCCAATCGGCACTACCTTGTAGGCCTGCTCGCGTGTGCGCGGATGCAGAGCCAAGGCGGCGATGCCGGCGTCTTCGGCGCGCTGAGCGGTTTCGACATAGTTTAGTGTTTCTTCGTCCCATCCGGCGCGAAACTTGAGCGTGACGGGGATCTGCACCGCCGCTGTAACCGCCTTAAGCACGCTGCTGAGTTTCGGCAGATCGCGCAACAACGAGGCACCGTGGCCACCGCCAGTGACTTTGGGCGAGGGGCAGCCACAATTCATGTCAAGAATATCGGCACCGAGCTGTTCGACGATGCGCGCAGCATTTGCGATCAGGTCGGCGTCGTTGCCGCTGAGCTGCATGGTTAGCGGTCGCTCCTGGGGCAAGAAATCGAGCAGATGGTGGCGTTTGAGTGCCTTGGGCGACACACTGGCCGCGTTCGTCATCTCGGTGCTGACGAGACCGCAGCCGCCCAGGCGTAACATCATGCGGCGAAACACACTGTCGGTAACACCGGCCATGGGTGCAAGAATGATGTTTGGCTCGATGCGAATATGCTCAATATGATAGGCGTGGGGCAGATTATTGATTTCTGTCTGGTGAAGCATTTTGATTGATATTATGCAAGAATCCATTTGTTGAATTATACCATGGCGCAGGGGGCGCGGGGGCGCAGCACGCTGCGCCCGTACTGGTGTGGGTGGTTGTTATGCGTCCATGCGTAGGCGATAGCCGACGCCGGGTTCGGTGATGAAGTGTTGCGGGCGGGTCGGATCGGTTTCGAGTTTATGGCGCAGGTGTTGCATGTAGATGCGCAAGTAGTGCGCTGCGTCGATGTATTCTGGCCCCCAGACATTGGTGAGTAATTGGCGCTGGGTGACGACGCGCCCGCCGTTGCGGATTAGTTCCACCAGCAGTTTGTATTCAATTGGTGTTAGGTGAACCTCTTCGCCAGCACGAAGCACCTGGCGACGCACGAAGTCGACGCGTAGCGCGCCGAACGTGACGACGGGCTGCTCGTGCAGCGAGTTGCTTGTGGTGCGGCGCAGTGCCACGCGGATGCGCGCCAGTAGCTCGCCGACGCCAAAGGGTTTGTCAGATAGTCGTCGGCTCCGGCATCGAGCAAGGTAATTTATCTTGCTCGATGCCGCGCGCCGTCAATACCACGATCGGCACTGCCGACCAGCTGCGGACTTCTTGCAAGACTTCGAGCCCTTCCATATCCGGTAGGCCCAGATCGAGAATGACACAGTCGGGCCGCTCGTAGGCGACTTTCTGAATGCCTTCGCGCCCGCTGTGCGCTTCGATAAGCTCGTGGCCAGCGGCAAGCAGCGACGTGCGCAGAAAGCGTCGGATCTGCAGCTCGTCTTCGATCACCAGAATGCGGAGCGGTGTCTTGTTCATTGGTTGAAGCGTGAAGCGTAAGCCTTTACTAAGCGAAGCGGTGCTGATTGATCACGGATCACGCTTCACGGTGTTATTGCATCCAATGCTAGGTTCAACTCCAGCACGTTCACCCGTGGCTCGCCGAGCAGGCCGAGGGTGCGGCCCGATGTATTCTGTGCCACTAGTTGCCGCACTTGCTCTGCGTCGAGGCTGCGCGCTAGTGCTACGCGCCGAACCTGGTACGCGGCCGCCGCCGGGCTGATATGTGGGTCGAGCCCGCTGCCCGAAGCGGTCACCAGATCTACGGGGAAGGGCGGCTGAGCTTGTGGATCAGCGGCTTGCAATGCGGCGATGCGTGTGGCGACAGCACCATCGGGGCCGATCAGGGCTTGGTTCAAGGGGCCGAGGTTCGAGCCGGACGACGCGGTCAGGGTTTCGGCATTAAAGGCATTATACGCGAAGGTACCGGTCGCCGAGAGTCGTCCCCAGAAATAGGCCGGGTCATCGAAGGGCTGACCGATCAGTGTTGAGCCACGCGGCTGGCCGTTGTGCAGAATCAGCGAGCCGTTGGCCTGCGCCGGGAACACAAGCTGGGCGATGCCCGTAACCAACAGCGGGTAGGCAACACCGGTGAGTAGGGTGAGGGTGAGCAGGCTGATGAGCGCAGGGCGGAGCTGGTTGAGGAACATGAACATATCCTTTTGAAACTAGAGGAACAAAGGAACAAAGGAACAAAGGAACAAAGGAACAAAGGAACAAAGGAACAAAGGAACA
>JAAUTF010000051.1 GCA_012031775.1 Candidatus Altimarinota bacterium
CATTCTGCCTTTGGTTCCCCGCGTCCCGCATCCCCCTTCTCCCCTTCAGCGGAGAAGGGGATAAAATTGCTTCTCGATGCCGTTCGAAAATCTGTTCCCTGTGAGAGAGGGGTGGAGTACGAATGCGCCGCCGGAGACCGATCTTGACAGCAGAGCAAATAATGTTAAGATGAAACCGATACCGGAACCGATCCCAAAATGAATATACGTGTTTTACCCACCGCGCAAACGACCGACGCCAACCATGGCGCGCTATTGAGCGGTAGCTTTGCATATGGCACCAAAACGTTCAACCGTCACCATTCACGATGTTGCGCGCGCTGCCGGCGTTTCGTCCTCAACAGCGTCGCGTGTGCTCAACAACAAAGACGATGTCGCACCGGAAACCTATGACAAGGTGCGGCAAGTGATGGATGCACTGAACTACACGCCGAGCCTGGCCGCAAAGAGCCTGCGCAGCCGGGCAACGAAGGTGCTGGGCCTCGTACTACCGGATCTGACCGAACCGTTTATGATCGAGATCGTGAAGGGTGTTGGGCAGGCGATCAAGGCCTATGCCTACGACCTGCTGGTATACACTGGCGGCGGGCATCCGTTTAACCGGCGGGCCAGCTGGGAGCAAGAGCACGTCGCTTTGCTGAGCAGCGGCCTGACGGATGGCACGATCGTGGTGACTCCTTCGGCACGTGAATTCCCCGCGAATGCGCACATCGTTGTTGTCGATCCACAAGACGGCAACAGCGATGTGCCCTCGGTGATCGCGACCAACCGAGCCGGGGCGATCAGCGCGATGGAGTACCTGTTCGGCCTGGGCCACCGACGCATCGGTTTTATCGGCGGGAACCCGGCAACCCAGAGCGCGATCCGGCGCCTACACGGCTACTGCGAAAGCCTGGCGGCTGCCGGGCTAGGCGTCGATCGCGCGCTGATACGTGAGGGCGATTACACGCGCGAACGTGGCCGCGACGCGGCGTTGCAGCTACTACAACTGCCGGAGCGCCCGACAGCTATATTCGCCGCCAACGACACCTCGGCTGGTGGTGTTATCGAGGCAGCCGGAATGCTTGGCCTACGCATTCCCCAGGATCTCTCGCTCATCGGCTTCGATAACATTCCTGAAGCAGCCCAGTTTCATCCTGGTCTGACGACTATCGATCAATCGATACAGGAGATCGGCCAGCAGGCGATCAAGCTGCTCGTCGATCTCGTACAGGGGAACACGCCGGAACATAAGCAGGTGAAAGTGCCAACACAACTGATCGTTCGCGAGTCTTGCCAGCCGCTGTAAAACAAGGTTTTAGTAGACGTTCTGTTGTGGCCATGGCCGACAGCTTTGTCGCCAGCCGCGCTCACAATAAGACCGTTATCGAACCGAGAGAGGAACTCCCTATGTCCTACCGTGGTCACACCAGTCCCGTTCTGCTCATTGTGCTCGCCCTGGTACTCGCTGCCTGTGGCGCAACGCCGCCCTCAACAAGCCAGGCACCTGCTGAGCCGACGACGAGCGCAGCGGCAGCGCCAACAAGTGCCGCCGCCACCGCCGCCCCAGTTGTGCCTGCCGACAACCCGAGCGGTACGCTCAACGGCGTGGTGCTGCCGCCCGATGCCGCCCCCGCCGATCAGCAAGTCTTTATCTCGTATTACGATAACACGGCCGATTTTACGACGGTAGACTTTTACGAGTCGGTGTATAAACGCGCTGATGCGCGCACCGATCTGCTCTCTGAGCCGCTGGTGCGCATCAATAAGGAATTCGAGATCGTGCCCGCCGCCGCTACCGAATGGGCGGTCGACGAAAGCGGCCTGGTCTGGACGTTTACGCTCGACCCGAACCTGATATGGTCGGACGACACCCCATTGACTGCGAACGACTATGTGGCGACCTTCCGCTACGGGGCCGATCCGGAGCACGCCTGGGATTTCACCTGGTTCTTTAACGGCATTATTGTGAACTGGGACGAATGTTGTGGCTGGCACCAAGCCACTGGAGGAACTGGGCGTTGTGGCCGTCGACGATTACACCTTGCAGGTGACAACCCAGGTGCCAGCCCCGTACCTCCCGGCGATGATGCTCTACAGCAACCCATTGCAGGCGCGCGCGCTAGCCGAGCACGGCGGGCTCTATAACTCCGACCCTGCAACATCGGTTTCCTCCGGGCCGTTCATTTTGAAGGAGTGGCGCAAGGGCGATCGCCTGATCTACGAGGCTAACCCCAAGTACCGCGGCACGAATAAGCCCTATATTCAAAAGATCATCAATATCGGCGCGTCTCCGGCGACGATGTTTGCAAGCTATCAGGCCGGCGAGGCCGACTTTGTGAACGGTGCGTACCTCTCCCCTGCCGATAACGAGATTATCGCCAACGACCCGCAGCTCAAGCTTGAGTCGCATCCGCACCAGGGTGACTTTCGTACCGACTATCTGTTCTTCGATACCAAGAACCCACCCTTTGATGACCTCAAGGTGCGCCAAGCCTTCAGCCACGTTGTCGACCGCGACGGCCTGATCCAGAGCATTATCAAACCGTCGCAGGGCATTCCGGCTTATTCCTTCCTGATGCCCGGCTTCCCGGCAGCCAACTCGGACGGGCTCAAGGAGATCCAGCGCTACGATCCGACTGTGGCCAAGCAGCTGCTCGCAGAGGCGGGCTACCCCGAGGGCCAGGGCTTCCCCAAGGTGACGCTGTGGCTGCGCAACGAGCCGCCAGTGCGCCAGGCGGTGGCACAAGCGATAGCCGCCTCGATCAAGCAGAACCTCGGCATTGAGGTCGAGGTGTCGAACAAAGAGTTCAAGACCTTCACCGATGCGCTCAACGCCAAACCAACACAGATCCAGTTTGGTATGGTCTCCTACGGCTTCGACTTCCTCGACCCATACAACATGATGAGCGTCTGGCTGAGCGGCGGACGCCATAACTGGGAGAATGCCGAGTTCGACGCCATGGTGAAGGAAGCGGCGGCTTTTACCGGCGCGACCGACGAGCGGGTGGCGATGTTCCAAGACGCCGAGCGGCTGCTGGTCGAGGACGTTCCAGCGGTGTTTATCTATCATCGTACCGTCAGCGACGTGTACAAGCCGTATCTGAAGGGAACAGAACTCGAACCCGACCGCAACGGCTTTGCCGCTATTCACTGGCCCGGCTATACGAATGGCAGCATGGTAGTTGGCTCGATGTATATCTCGCAAGACGTCGCAAATGCGAACCGTACTATTCCTTAATATGACACGACATCCGTAGTCGGCGGTGTTTTCGCCTGCGCCAGCCTGGTAGGTACTTGCAGAGCGTCGTGATGTAGCAGTTTTCGCTGCTACATCACGGCGAAAACCAGTATGCCACCCCGCTGCAAGGGCAAAATCGAAGGACACGCCCATGGCGCGCTATCTTTTAGGACGGCTCTTTGGCCTGTTGCTGGTCTTCGTCATCGTCTCGATGCTAGCCTTCACGATGATGCACGCCGTACCGGGCGGCCCCTTTGACGAAGAAAAAGCTCCACTGCCGCCGGCCGCGCGAGCGAACCTGCTGCGCAAATACGGCCTTGATCGCCCGCTCTACGAGCAGTACGGCCTGTATATGTGGAATGTGCTTCAGGGCGATTTCGGCATTTCCTTCCAAAGCCCCACCGAGACCGTGATCGAGCTGATCGCGCGCACCTGGCCGGTGAGTATGGCGCTGGGCGGCATTACCATCCTGATTGCGCTCAGTGTAGGCACCACGCTGGGCCTTATCGCCGCGATAAAGCAGAACACCTGGATTGACTACACGGTGACCTTCATCGCCACGCTTGGCATCACGGTGCCAAATTTTGTTGTCGCGATCTGGTTGCTGCTGCTCTTTGCAGTTCGCCTGCAGTGGCTGCCAACTGGCGGGTGGGGCGATTGGCGCACAGCGATTCTGCCGGTGCTAGCCTTCGCGCTCGGCCCGACCGCGCTGGTAGCGCGGTATACACGATCGAGTATGGTCGAGGTCATCCGCGCCGACTATATTCGCACCGCGCGCGCCAAAGGCCTGGGCGAGCGCGTTGTCATTATGCGCCATGCGCTGAAGAACGCGTTGATCCCGCTGATCACCATATTGGGGCCGCAGATCCCAAACCTGATCACCGGCACCATCTTCATTGAGGTTATCTTTCGTATCCCTGGGCTCGGCAAATTTTTCGTCACCAGCGTGTTATTGCGCGATTACCCGATGATTATGGCGACGATGTTGCTGGTAGCGATGACCTGGGGCATCGTCTATCTCTTGAGCGATCTGCTGTACACCATGGTCGATCCGCGGATCCGCATCTGAAAGCGAGACCTATGGCCGCACACGTTGAGCAGAGCGCGCTAGCTGCGCAGCAGAGGGTAACACATCGACGCGGCGGCCTGTGGCGCGATGCCGCACGTCGCTTTTTCCGCAATCGGCTCGCGTCCGTCGCATTTGTCGTGCTCGCGCTGCTGATCTTCGCCGCAATCTTTGCCGACGTCATCGCCCCCTTCCCCTACGACTACGCGGTGCTGAGCGAGGCGACGCAGTTTCCGAGCCGTGAGCATCTGCTAGGCACCGACGCTGTTGGGCGCGATCTGCTGAGCCGCCTGATCTATGGCGCGCGCATCTCGCTGCTGGTTGGCTTCTCGGTGCAGCTGATCGCGCTTGTGATCGGCATAAGCCTTGGTCTGCTGGCAGGATCTTTGGGCGGATGGGTCGACTATATCGTGATGCGCGGAGTGGAAGTATTTACGGCCATTCCAACGGTGCTCTTTGCGCTTTTTCTGGTATCGGTGTTGCGCGGCATCGGCGCGGCGGGCGGGCCGAGCAACGAGGTGGTGACGCTTATTCTCGCGATCGGGCTGGTGGCCTGGGTCGATATCTGCCGCCTGACACGGGCGCAGCTGCTGTCGCTGCGCGAGAAAGATTTTGTGCTGGCCGCGCACGCGGTCGGCGCGAGCCGCCTGCGCATTGCCCTGCACCATATGCTGCCGAACACCTTAACGCCGATCATCATCGCGTTTACGCTCGGCGTTGCGACGGCTATTTTCACCGAGGCAGGGCTGAGTTTTCTCGGCTTGGGCATCAACGACCCGCTGCCGAGTTGGGGTAAGATGGTAGCGGAGTCGACGGCCTACCTGCGTGTCTACTGGCATCTGGGGCTGTTTCCAACGCTGGTGCTTGCGATCACGATGCTGAGCTTTTCCTTCGTCGGCGACGGCCTGCGCGACGCCCTTGACCCACAACTCAATGTTTGAAGAGTACCGCGATGAAAAGCGATATACGCCCGCAAACAGAGCCAGCGTCGGCTGCGACTCTTCCCGGCATCGAGACCTTGCGGCTGCTGACGGATGATACACGTCTGCGATTGTTGCGTGCGCTGCGCTACGGCGACAAGCTTGTCAATGAACTGGTCGAGGAAACCGGACTGCCGCAGAACCTGGTTTCGTACCATTTAAGCGCGCTCCGCCAGGCCGATCTAGTCCAGCTACACAAGAGCGATGTCGACGGTCGCGCGACGTACTATGGTGTGAACCTACCGACCTTGACGGCGCTCTACCAGCAGCTTGGCAACGATCTGACCATTCCGAGTTTGCCGCCACGCAGCGAACTGCCGCCGCTCACCGTGGTTTTTCTCTGTCGCGCCAACAGCGCCCGCTCGCAGATCGCCGAGGGCTGGCTGCGCGCGCTGAGCGGCGGGCGCGTCACCGTGCGCAGCGCTGGAACCCACCCCACAATGGTACATCCGCTGGCCGAGCGCGTGATGGCTGAGGTCGGCATCGACATCGGCCATCATCACTCCAAACACGTCGACACGCTCGCGCACTGATGCCGACATCGTCGTCACCGTCTGCGATATCACTCGTGAACATTGCGCCGTCTGGCTCCAGGCGAACCGACGCCTACACTGGAGCATCGCCGACCCGGTGCTGGCGCAGGCCGATGTGCAACCGCTTCTACGCTTCCAAACGGTGCGCGACGATCTGCGTCATCGCGTCCACGGCCTGCTCAGCTTCCTTCCCGCTACACTGCCCACCCAGCGTTTGCCGACAGAATAAAAACAGTCGGCATTGATATTACACCACCCTTTTCCCAAAAAATCCTCATCATCATTCGATAAAAAACCAAAACGCTGTCTATATATCAGCTTAAACTGATATAATAAGCCTGCGGTTTGGCAAGAAGCGTCGTGTCGTTGCTGGCGATGTAGCCATCGCAACGACCCAACGCTGGTGAGGAGGCTTCGCGATGAGCGTTCGTATCGGCATCAACGGGTTTGGCCGTATCGGTCGGCTGGCGTTGCGCGCCGCCTGGAGCTGGCCTGAAATCACCTTTGCGCATATCAACGAGATCGGCGGCGATGCGGCAGTCGGGGCACATTTGCTCGCCTTCGACTCTGTGCATGGGCGCTGGCAGCACGCTGTGACGGGCGCGGACAATCAGCTGCGCATCGACGACAGCACCCTAGCTTACAGCAACAGCAAAGATCCCGAGACGGTTCCCTGGCGCGATGCCGGTGTGGACATCGTGCTCGAAGCGACTGGGAAGTTCCGCACCCGCGAGCAGCTCGACGCCTATTTTCGCGCTGGTGTGAAGAAAGTGATCGTGGCTGCGCCGGTCAAGGGTGACACGCTCAATATCGTGATGGGCGTAAACGATCACCGCTACAACCCCGCGCGCGATCACCTCGTCACGGCGGCTTCCTGCACCACGAACTGCCTGGCACCAATAGTCAAAGTCATTCACGAGGGCCTCGGCATCAAACACGGCATGATCACGACGATCCATAGCTCGACCAACACGCAGAGCGTACACGACCAGCCACACAAGGATCTGCGGCGGGCGCGGGCATCGAGCCTATCGCTTGTGCCGACCACCACCGGCTCGGCGACTGCGATCGGCCTGATCTTCCCCGAGTTGCAAGGCAAACTCGACGGCCAAGCCGTACGTGTGCCCTTGCTCAATGCCTCGCTCACCGACTGTGTCTTCGAAGTCAACCGGCCCACCAGCGTCGCCGAGATCAACACACTGCTGCAGACCGCAGCCGAGGGGCCGCTGCGCGGTATTCTGGCTTTTGAGACACGCCCGCTGGTTTCGATCGATTTCGTGAGCGACCCGCACTCGGCAATTGTGGATGCGGCTTGCACGATGGTCACCAATGGCACCCAGGTAAAAATTTACGCCTGGTACGACAACGAGTGGGGATATGCGAATCGTTATGTCGAACTAGCGCGTAAAATAGCGCTGAGTTTGTGACAGGAGCGCAAGCATATGACGACATCAGAAGAGGTTCGGAGTACAACGCCGCCATTTGATCAGGCGGCGCTGGCGCAGCAACGTAGCAATCTGCGCAATTATATTGTGGTGACGGCGGCGTACTGGGCGGATACACTAACCGATGGTGCTATGCGGATGCTGGTGCTGTTCTACTTCAACCAGCTTGGCTACAGCCCCTTGCAGGTGGCCTCACTCTTTTTGTTCTACGAATTCTTCGGCATCCTCACCAATTTATTTGGCGGCTATCTCGGTGCGCGTTTCGGCCTAAAAACAACCTTGTTCCTTGGCCTCGGCACCCAGCTGTTGAACCTCGGGTTGCTTGGCTTCGCACCACCCGCGCTGCTGGTTGTACCATTTGTGATGGCAACACAGGCGCTCTCGGGCATCGCCAAAGATCTGACGAAGATGTCGTCGAAGAGCGCGGTGAAACTGGTGGCCGGGGAGGGCGAAGGGCAGCTCTACAAATGGGTCAGCATCCTCACCGGCTCGAAGAATGCGATCAAAGGGCTTGGCTTTTTTGTCGGCGCGCTGCTGCTCTCGCTGGTCGGCTTTCAGCCCGCCGTGCTTCTGCTGGGCGGCGTGGTGCTCACCGCGCTGGTGCTAGCGATGGCCTCGATCAAAGGTGATCTCGGCAGCCCAAACAAGAAGGCCCGGTTTACGCAGATGTTCTCGAATAATCGCGCGGTGAACATGCTGGCAGCAGCCCGTATCTTTCTCTTCGCGGCGCGCGATGTGTGGTTTGTCGTCGCGCTGCCCGTCTTTTTGTGAGCGTGCTCGGCTGGGATTTCTGGCAGGCCGGAGGTTTTATGGCCGCCTGGACGATCGGCTACGGCTTTGTACAGGCGCGACGCCTGGCCTGATCCGCCGCCAGGCTGCGGGCGCGCGCGAGCCCGATGGCCGAACGGCGACACTGCTGGCTTTTGTGCTCGCCGCCTTCCCCGCCGCTATCGCGCTGGCGCTAATGAACGGCATTGCGCCGGAGCTAGCCGTGGTGGGTGGGCTGCTCGCCTTCGGCGTGGTCTTCGCGCTCAACTCGGCGGTTCACAGCTACCTTATTCTGGCCTATACTGACAGCGATAAAGTCGCGATGAACGTGGGCTTTTACTATATGGCCAACGCGATGGGGCGGCTAGCTGGTACCGTGCTCTCCGGCCTGCTCTATCAGGTCGGCATTCAGTATGGCGCAAAGAGCGGCCTTGTCGCCTGCCTGTGGATGTCGGCGGCCTTTGTGCTGATCACCGGGATGATCTCGCTGCTTTTGCCAAGAAACGCACTGCCACAGACACGCCCGATCGCGCTGTCGGATCTGGGCGAGTGACCTGCTAAGGTTCTGCGCGCCGCTTATTAACTGGAGTTACGCGGTGGCACACCTTCACATGGCAGGGCGTTGACCGCGTACTGCATATAATTTAGGCACCCTATGCCGTGACGACCAGCACGTGCAATGTGCGCGGGCCGTGTACGCCTTCAACGCGGTTGAGTTCGATGTCGGAGGTGGCCGACGGCCCGGAGATAAAGGTCAACGGGCGTGTAGTTGCGGTGGCCAGCTGTGCGATAGCTTCAGGTACAATGCCGACGATCTGCGATTGCCAGACAACACATAGGTGGTAATCGGGCAGCAGCGAGAGCGCGCGCCGTCCCTGGCGCGGCCCGTGGTCAAGGATGATCGTGCCGGTCTGGGCGATGCCCAGGGCACAACCGGTAAGCACGCCATCGCAGCCATCGAGATCCTGGTATGTCAACTGGCCCTGGTCGCGCAATGCCGTCACCGCAGGCGGCAGCCAATCGTTGGGAAGATCGGCGGGCACGGCCAGACGTAGGGCTTTGCGCGCAGCGAGGGCTGCGGCGATCGCCGTCGGCAGCGCGTTTTCGGCAATGGTCTGCACCTCGGCTTTATACTCGGCTACACGCTCAACAAACTGGTGGAGCAGCACAGCGGCGGGCGTCGGCGTGCTCACCTGGTAGGCGCGCGCAATCGACGGAGCTACCTGCGCCGGTGCGCCGGGCGGGCCGTGCAGCGCGGTGCGGATGCGCTTAAGCATTATGTCACGATCCTCACGCATCGCGCTCCCTCCACCACTGGCGAAATGTCTGCTGCGGCACAGCCGAAAGATCGCGCATCGCTGTCCAACCGCCGAGCAAGCCGGGCAGCCAACTGATCGTGCCGTCGCGCACGAGCGGCCCCTGGCCAAGCTGTGCGAGACGTTGCGCCATCTCATAGGTTGCCTGGCTGCCGAACACCTGCGACAACAGCTGCATCGCCAGTGCTTCGGGCTCAAGCGCGGCAGCAAGCCCACCAGTATCCTGGTGTTGACGCACCACCTCGCCGCGCATATGGATGAGCACCTCGGGAATATTGATCTGCACGGGGCAAACATCATAGCAAGCCCCGCACAGCGATGAGGCATAGGGCAGCGAACGGGCGTGCTCCACACCGACGAGCTGCGGTGTAAGAATAGCCCCGATCGGACCAGGATAGACCGAGCCGTAGGCGTGACCGCCGGTGCGCTCATAGACCGGGCAGATATTCAGGCAGGCCGAGCAGCGGATGCAGTGCAGCGTCTGCCGCCCGATCTCATCGGCGAGCACATTCGTGCGCCCATTGTCGAGCAGCACCAGATGAAAGGCCTGCGGCCCATCGCCCGGCGTCACCCCTGTCCAGATCGAGGTATACGGGTTCATGCGCTCGCCGGTGGACGAACGCGGCAACAATTGGAGGAAAACTTCGAGATCCTGCCAGGTCGGCACGAGTTTTTCGATGCCAACGACAGAGATCAGCACCTCGGGCAGGGTGAGACACATCCGGCCATTGCCCTCGGACTCAACCACACAGATCGCGCCCGTCGCGGCGACAGCGAAATTGCCGCCGCTGATCGCCACCGGCACGCTCAGAAACTTGGCGCGCAGATACGACCGTGCCGCTGCCGCCAGCGCTGTCGGCTCGTCGGAGATCTCGGCGATACCCAGTGTACGCATAAACAGCTCGCGGATCTCGGCGCGGTTCTTATGGATGGCCGGCACCAGAATATGCGAGGAATGCTCGCCCGCCAACTGAATAATCAGCTCGGCCAGATCGGTCTCGATCGCGCTGATACCAGCTTCGGCCAAGGCCGCATTCAGCTTGATCTCATCGGTGGTGAGCGACTTGACCTTGATCACTTCGCGGGCACCGTGGGCCTGCACCAGGCCTGTGACGATCGCGTTCGCCGCAGCGGCATCGGCGGCCCAGTGGACATGGCCACCGGCGCGTTGGACGGCTGCTTCGAGCTGGAGCAAATAGGTGTCGAGGTGATACAGCGTGTGCTCTTTGATCTGACGACCAGCGGTGCGCAGCTGCTCCCAATCGGGCATCTCATCGACCACGGCGGCGCGTTTGGCGCGGATGGTCTGGGTGGCCTTGCCCATGTTGCGGCGCAGCTGTGTATTGGCAAGGGCAGCGGGCGCATTGCGCTCGAACTTCGGCTGAAGCTCGATCAGCACCGATTGTGGTTTCATTGACGATCCTCTGTGTGCGCCAGCACCTCGGCCAGGTGCATGGTGCGCACCCCGGCGCGCTGGCGCTGCAAAGCCCCCCCGATTTGCATCAGGCAGGATGTATCGGCGGCGACCACCACCTCGGCGCGGGTGTCGCGCACCGCGCGCAGCTTATCGCCGAGCATGGCCATCGACGTATCTGCGTTTTTGACTGCAAACGTGCCGCCGAAACCGCAACACTGCTCAGCATCCGGCAAAGCGACAACCTCGATGCCGCGCACGGCATGCAACAGGCGCAGCGGCGCATCGCCGAGCCGCAGGACACGCAGCGAGTGGCAGGTGGGATGATACGTTACGCGATGCGGAAAGTACGCACCAACATCGGTCACGCCCATCCGCGTGAGAAATTCCGTCAGTTCCAGCACCCGCGGCTGCAAAATAGCGATCTCGCGTGCGAGCGCTGTATCGTCGGCGAGCGCGGCGATATGGCCGTAGTAGTCGCGGATCAGGCCGATACAGGAGGCCGATGGCGCGACCACTACTTCGGCATCGTGGAAAATCTGCACAAAGCGCCGCACCAGCGGCACCGCCTCGCGCTGATAGCCGGTATTGACATGCATCTGGCCACAGCAGGTCTGCGCACTGCGAAACTGCACGGTATGGCCGAGGCGCTCGATCAGCCGCACCGTAGCCATCCCAACTTGAGGAAAGAGCGTGTCGTTAAAGCAGGTGATAAACAGGGCAACCTGCACAAAAAGCTCCTTGCCACCACAGCCTGAGCTTCAGCAGAAGTCAGGGTTCAGAATTCAGGACTCAGCAACATCAGCACGCCCGACCAGGGGTGTACTTCTACGCCAAGGAGGCACTACCCAGCGTAAAAGCCAGTTTATGCGATTCATCGAAACAAATATGATGGGTAAATCTTTCGCTTTTCTTATCCTAACATCGCCGACGAGCACTGTCAAGGCGAGGCTTGACACGTATCGCGCTGCTGATATAATATGAATGTGAGTTCATATTCATATTATTAGGAGGCGGAAATGGCCACGTACACGGTTACGACCCAGACTATCACGCTCGGCACACGCACGCTGCGCTACCACGATGTCGGCGCAGGGCCGACGCTGCTCTTCGTCCACGGCCTGTTAATGACAAGTGCGCTCTGGCGACACGTGATCCCGCTGCTCGCGCCACAGTTTCGCTGCCATTGCCCCCGATTTACCGCTCGGTGCCCATCGTATCGCCATGCCCGCCGACGCCGACCAGACGCCAACGGGGGTAGCCCACGTGCTGGCCGACCTGATCGCCGCGCTAGATCTTGAGGATGTTACGCTGGTGGGCAACGATACCGGCGGTGCTATCTGCCAACTGCTGATCACGCAGCGCCCTGCGCACATCACCCGGCTGGTGCTCACCAACTGCGACGCGTTCGAGGCCTTCTTTCCGGCGGCCTTCAACATGCTCAGTGTCGCCGCGCGCCGTTTCGGCTCTAGCTTCACCGATCTGCTGGCCGGGCTGCTCCGCTTTCGGCTGATGCAGCGCCTGTTTGTGATGCCGGTGGCGCACCGCCGCTACAGCAACGCCGAACTCGATGCCGTGTTCGCGCCGCTGCTGACAGACCCTGCCATTCGGCGCGACACCACCCGCTTCCTGGCAGCGGTGGACAAGCGCCTCACGCTGGAAGCCGCCCGCCAATTCCATCGCTTCACCCAGCCGGTGCTGCTCATCTGGGGCAAAGACGACTTCCTCTTCCCGCCACGCCTTGGTCGCCGTTTACAAGCTGCGTTCCCCAACGCGCGTATGGAGCTTGTGCCGCACGCGCGGGCCTTTGTGCCAGTAAGACCAGCCCGCAACTCTGGCGCAACTGATCGCCGCTTTTGTTGACCATGCCGCAAGATGCACAAGCAGCGCGCAGCCATGGCCGCTGAGCGCCCGCATCTGCTCGCCGCAGAGCAACTGCCAACGGCACCGCAACAGGCGCGCAGTCGCCAGAAGCGCGCGGCTCTGATGAGCGCTGCACTAACACTCTTCAGCGCACACGGCTATAATGCGACTACGGTTGAGGCGATCGCCCAGCAGGCGGGGATGGCGGTGGGTGCCTTTTACCAGCATTTTAGCTCGAAGCGCCAACTGGTGCTGGTGCTGATGGACCAACTGCTCGACGATGCCGCATTCCTGCGGGTACGCGCCGAACAGAGTGACCCGAGCGATGTACGTGGCAGTGTGGCTGCCCTGGTGCGGCAGGGCTTGCAGACCGATTGGGCCTATGCTGGTGCCTACCGCGCCTGGCGCGAGCTAAGCACCCACGATGCAGCAGTGCTGGCGATGCAGCACCAGATCGAGGAGTGGACGGCGGGCCAACTGGAGATCATGCTTGGGCTGCTGAGCCGTGCTCTGCAGGCGCGCCCAAACCTGGATCTCGCAACCTTTGCCCACATAATCAGCGTATTGTTCTGGGCGCTGGTAGAGCAACCGCTGCACGATCCCGCAGCAGTAGAGCGCCTGGTCAACACGCTCACCGACCTTATTGTTCACGGGCTCTTTACCGATGCGGCCTGCTAACGTGATAAGGCATGATGTGTCGGTGATGGCAGCTTTGCTATCACCACCGACACATCATGCCGCTTTAAGGAGACCATGACGCTGCAACGTGGAAGCGAGTCCTGGGGCATACGCGAACCGTACTGGCGATTATGCGGTCTGCATCGGGCTGCGGCGTAGTGCGAACCACTGCCACTCGGCGAATACCGCGACCACGAGCGCTTGAACCACAACAAAACTGTAGCCGAAGAGATTCGGCGTGACGAAGCCGCTGATCAACAGGCCGATGCTCGCCAATACCCAGACACTATTGAGGCCGATCACCAGCCAGGCTAAGCCAGGGACGATCGCTGCGCGCAGGGCGACGAAGGCGACAAAGGCCGCAAACGGTAAGAGCATGATCCCAGCGTAACGCAGCAATGGCTCAGGTAACGCAAGCACAGGCGCAAGCAGTGTGGCACCAATACCCATAAGCAGCCCTGTCCCCCCGCTGATTACCGCGTCGGCGATTAGCGCGCGTTGGAGCACCGATCCCTTGGTATGCCGTTCCATCGCAACCTCCCCTTTCTTGTTCGTTCCAATCGGATTGGTGAAGAAGTATCATGTGGTTGCTGGCGGCGTAGTCGCCAGCAACCACACAACTCCTTCTACAGCTTTATGTAAGATTACGCTCTGAGCATACCGAGCACGAGGCGGGTGTGCAATTACCTCGGAGGTAATCGTCTTGCGCGGCACTGTGAGGTAGGATACAAACGATGAATACCCAACAAACACTATCAGTCGGCCAGTTGCTGCGCACCTGGCGGCAACGCCGTCGCCTCAGCCAACTTGAACTGGCCCTTGAGGCCGCCATCTCACCGAAGCACCTCAGTTTCGTCGAAACCGGACGCGCCACGCCCAGTCGCGACATGGTGCTACACCTGGCCGAGCAGCTCGCTGTACCGCTGCGCGAGCAGAATATTCTGCTGACGGCCGCCGGTTATGCACCCATTTTCCCCGAGCAGCCGCTCGATACGCCCGCGTTCGCCATGGCACGCCAAGCGATCGAACTGGTGCTGCGCGGGCACGAGCCATACCCAGCGCTGGCTGTCGACCGTCACTGGACGCTGATCGCCGCAAACCGTGCCGTGCCGCTTTTGACTACAGGAGTTGACCCAGCGCTGTTGAAGCCGCCGGTGAACGTTATCCGCCTCAGCTTGCACCCGGCAGGCCTCGCGCCACGCATCATCAACTACTGGCCGTGGCGTGCCCATTTCCTGGCGCGTCTGCGCCATCAAGTCGAACTCAGTGCCGACCCGGTGCTCGCTGATCTGGTGCATGAGGTTGCATGCTACGCGGCACCGACAGCCGCAGGATCGGCCACCCCACCCACCGCTGCAACAGCTGGAGCGGTGGCGGTACCGCTCCAGCTGCGTATGGCGCAGGCAGAACTGGCCTTCATCAGTACCACAACCATCTTCGGCACGCCGATCGATATTACCCTGGCCGAACTAGCGATCGAGTCGTTCTTCCCGGCCAATGCCGCAACCGCCACAATGATGCAGCATATGCTCGCGCAACACGAGCAAGGCTAGCAGGCACGATGGGAAGTGGATCGTAGACATCGCCTAGCGTGGGGTGTGATCTGTGAGGCGTCTATACGACGGTGATCACGGCTCACGCTTTACGAGCGCAGGCCAATCAGCAATGTCCGCCTCCATAAAGCAAAGTGTGTTATGGTGTGGGAGTGCAGGTGGCATGGTAGGGCACTGCCACCCTACCTTGCATACGAGCGTACCCAATGAAACCAACCATCGTCATTATCACAGGACTTTTCACAGTCAACATGGGGCTAGGCGTGCTGAACCCACTGCTGGCCCCGCTGGTGCGCGAGCTTGGCTTAAGCGAGACCCAGGGCGGGCTGATTATCACTGCTGCTGCTTTGATGTTTGCGCTCGGCAGCCCCTTCTGGGGCGGGCGCAGCGAGCGCTGGGGCCGCAAACCGGTGCTACTGATCAGCCTACTTGGTTTCAGCCTGGGTTTTGGGGCGTTTGCCGTGGTTGCCCAGTTGGCGCTGCGCGAGGCACTTCCGCCCCTGGTGGCCTTTGTCGCCTTGGTGCTGACTCGCGCAGTGGCGGGCTTTCTGATGGGCGGCACGCCGGTATCGG
>JAAUTF010000761.1 GCA_012031775.1 Candidatus Altimarinota bacterium
TCCTATACAAGGCATGGAATTACTCACCTAGAGCCAGCATAGAGTGATATACTTCCCTAAGGGCGCGAGTAAAAGACACCAACGGGGAGTAGCTACCTGCCTCTGGCAGGATGATCAGTCGTCAATACGACACTTCGGAGCGCACAGAACAGAGAGCCATTTTTGCTCAAGTTTTGCGCGTATCACGCAGAGTCCGGCTGATCAGTCGTGAGCTTTCACGATCGGCGAGACCGCTACGACATGTTTGTCGTGGGGTCTCGCTTTTTTGTTGCCCGCACCGCCAAGGTGCTAGAAACATATTCGCTAGTATCAGTGCTGGCACGAGAGATGCGATTCGAAACCTTGTTATCGGGATTCTTTGCAGCGGAGGAAAGTGCATGTTCGGAGAAATAATCTGGTTGTGGGTTGGATTTAATTTATTTGTGGTAGCGATGCTGGCGCTCGATCTGGGTGTTTTTCATCGTGATGCGCACGTAGTGAGCGTGAAAGAGGCGGCGATCTGGAGCGGTGTCTGGATCAGCCTGGCGATGGTCTTCAACGTATTGCTCTACCTGTTCTGGGCGCAGCTGATGCCAAACAGCACGTATACACCGAGCGAAGCGGGGCTGGCATTCTTAACAGGCTACCTGATCGAAAAATCGCTGAGCGTCGATAACATTTTTGTCTTCGTCTTAATCTTCAGCTACTTCGCAGTGCCGGCGAAATATCAGCACCGTGTGCTCTTTTGGGGCATTATCGGCGCACTGTTGATGCGCGGCGCGATGATCGCGGCGGGTGCGGCGCTGATCAAAGAGTTCCACTGGATCATCTGGATCTTCGGCGCATTCCTTATCTTTACCGGTATCAAGATGGCGACCTCGGGCGACGAGAAATTAGAGCCGGAGAAAAACCCCTTGATCCGCGTATTCCGTCGGATTATGCCGGTGAGTGAGCACTACGATGGCCAGAAATTCTTCACCGTGCAGAACGGCGTGCGGATGGCCACACCGCTGTTCCTGGTGCTGCTGATGGTCGAGACAACCGATCTAATCTTCGCGGTGGACTCGATCCCGGCGATTTTTGCCGTGACGCAAGACCCGTTCATCGTCTACACTTCCAACGTCTTCGCCATTCTGGGCTTGCGTTCCTTGTACTTTGTATTAGCAGGGGTAATACACAAGTTTCACTACCTCAAGCTGGGCCTGGCCTTTGTGCTGAGCTTTGTGGGCGTGAAGATGCTGCTGCCGGATGTCAGCCTGTGGCTAACTGGCGTCCGTTACGCGATCCCGACCTTCGCCTCGCTCGGCGTGATCGCAGGCATTCTGACTATCGCCGTGATTGCGTCGTTAGTTCGCGAACGGCAGATGCAAGCGGAAAGTGCTAAGCACGGGCCGAGCACACGGCACGGGGGAGGCACAGCGGCGGATTAGGGGCAGAGAAGCGAAGAACCAAAGAACCAAGGAACCAAGGAGCACGTTTGTTCCTTGGTTCTTTGGTTACCTGGTTCCTTAGTTTTCCATCAGTGGCCGCGGAGCTTGGTCGGTGTGAGCTTGATCAGGCCCGAGTACTCTTGTGCCATGGTTTCAGGGGTGAGACCGATGGACGCAATACCGCTGCGATATTTTCCAAGGTAGGCAGGATCGAGCTCGGCGGCGTTGGCCGTTACCAGCGCGGCGTGGCCGGTAAAGACGACGATATCGCCGCCGCGACCATCGCCATCGAGATGGAGCGCTACGGCAGGATGGGCGTTGATATTGCGCACTTTGGGCGCGTCGGGGCGCGAGTAAATAAAAAACGCTTCGTCGCGCCAGAGAAACCAGATCGGACTCGGCTGCGGCATTCCCTCGCGGTCGACGGTAACCAGCCAGCCGATGTAATCCTGCTCAACACGACGCGCGACACGAGACCCGAAATCGGTCGATGGATCGAACAACATTGTGTGGCTCCTTGTTAGTGAATACTTGCCTTCATTGTAGCGTATAGTTGTATGCGCACATTTGTGGTATGCTTGCGGGTACAGTTGTTATAAACAGGGCGTATGCGGTTGCCTACGCCAGGCAGCTGGAGGCAGCAAGTTATGTCGCTTCCAAGCCCGCCGCTGCATGTTCCTGGATGTCGCACAGTTCATTATCAATACAGGGGTACCTGTGGCTTGAGTATGGACGAGGGAGCACTAATGCAAACGATCGAAGAACTGGTCGCAGCATGTGTCGGCACAATCGAGGCAAGCCATGCGGCCCGTGAGCGAGCGATTACGGCATCGCGGGCGTTGATTCGCCAGTGCGCGAACTGCATTCGTGCAGCGCATCGCGGGGAACTGGTCGCGGCGACAGCGCTGCTCGACGGAGCCAGCGATACGGCCCTGCGGCTACGGACAGCGACAGACGGCTACCCCGAGCTGCGTTTTGCCGGCTATACGCAAGACGCACTTAAGGAGTTCGCCGAGGCGAACTTGGTGGTGGCATTTCTGTTCGGCGGCGAACTGCCGGACGCAGCGACACTGCAGATCGACCCGGCAGCCTACCTGAACGGCCTGGCCGAGGCGGCGAGCGAGCTGCGACGTGCGATTCTCGACGGCCTGCGACGTGGCGAGGTCGAGCGCGGTGAGCGCCTGCTGGGCCTGATGGACGACGTGTACAGTGTGCTGGTCACCGTAGATTACCCGGATGCAATAACCGGCGGGCTGCGGCGCACCACAGATGCGTTGCGGGCGTCTAGAGCGCACACGTGGCGATATGACGGCGGCCATTCGCCAGGAGCAACTTGTGGCGGCCATGGCGCGGCTCGAGAGCCAATTTGGAGAGTGAGCCGCGCGCAGAACCGAGAACCGCAGAGCGCCTAAGGTTGAGGGTTAAGCGATGAGCGGAGCGGGCCGAAAGACAAAGCTTTGTGCCCTCGACGTGCTCGATGGTTTACTATGTGTGACCTTTGTGGTTCACCACGGAGCACTATGAGCGACACAACAGCTCCGGATCTGGGCACAGCGGCACTACCGGCAGCGGTGTTAGCGGCGATAACACAGTGCGCCGATTCCTGTCGGAGCACCTTGAGCAGCCTGGCCAATGAGCGCGAGCGACTGCGAGCCATTCTCGACAAGCGCATCCGGCCAGCGCCGAACGGCCAGCGCGGCGGCTCTGCGCGTGGACGCGCGCAC
>JAAUTF010000762.1 GCA_012031775.1 Candidatus Altimarinota bacterium
GGCGGGCGACCTGGGTGTAGAGCCGGTCGAGCCATGAGTCTGAGCGACCAATAAGCACCTCGGTCTGGGCGAAGCGGTCGTCAAACTGCACCTGCACCATGTCCGCTTCGTCAACCAGAACGACATCGGCCGACCACATCACCAGCTCGATAAAGCGCATCCGCTCCTGGACTAAAGGGGCGCTGCGGGCTACTGGCAAGCAGGCTTGCTGGGGTGGCCAGCCAGATCTTGGCATCAAGGAGTGCCTGGCTCGTCTGGTGGACCGGGCAGACCGGGAGAAACGGACAGTCATAGCGGCGCGGCTCACTACCCTCTCGCCGGCGGGCGGCTCGGCCAGGGTCGTACAAGGCTCCTGCCCGGTCGGGATGGGGCGGGCGTCCTGCCTTAGGCCGTCGAGCGGGCAGAGCGTCGAGAGGGCAGTGAAACCCGGGTGAGCAAGCTCTAGTCCGATCTCATTGCGATCACGTTCGGCGGCATGCAGCCGATTCAGATGGGCAAGGCGAGTACTGCGCCCGATGAGCGGCACGGCTACAACCTTATCATCATCTCGTCGCAGCCGCTCATAGGTGTCAAGCTCGCGCAATAGGGTGGCGACGTCGCCATAGACGAGCACGACGCGGAGCCCTTCCGGCCAGGTGGGTCGAAAGCACGGTGAGTAGCGTGGACTTGCCGCTGCCGAGCATACCGATCATATGGCGCAGGCCGTCGAGGCAGAGGGTGTCCGTCTCGGCGAAACCGTCGGCGGTGACGAGACGAAGCTGGATCTCGCGCATGGTTCGTTCCCAGCGGTCGCTCCCAAGCGAGCGGTCCATCCAGCGCGACGTGGCGACAAGCTCGTTCAAGGTGACATTGATTGGAGCGCGCTCGCGCTGTGGGGTGAGGTTGTTGGCGACGTAGCGCCGGGCCAAGGCAGCAGAGCGGCCATCGACCTCGACCTCATAGGGCTCGCGGTTCACAATAAAGCGGTAGATGCCTGCGGGTGCAAAGCGCGGCCGCTCGACCTCCCAGGGCGGAGGCGTTCCAAGGGCCGCCTGCAGTAGCGCCTGCCGCTCTGGGGCCAGCGTGGTGAGCTGGGTAACGATTGCTCCGTTGTGAAGGGAATAGATTGGGTAGGGTGCGGGAAGCTGACGGTACTGGGCAAGCCAGCGCGTCCACGTGCTACGACCCAGCGGGGCCCGGAGGTGCAGTCGCGCCCGGGTAATGGCCTTACGGGCCGCATCAGACAGGGCGACGCGAGCCGGGAACGGGTAGCCATTCATGATTGCCCAAGCCTGCTCCGGATCCTCGCCGGGAAGATACTCGGCGAGCAGTGTGAGAATCAACTCAGTCTCGAGCAGGTCAGCTGCGGGCATTGAGATTCGGCCGTAGGCAGTGCGGGCAGCCTCAAACTCCTTGGTGAGCGTCGATCGCCAGGTCATGGTGTCACGCATGGCCAGCCTCCTTTCGCCGGCCGATCGTATGAAGCAGATCGCTGATGGTCACAATCGCGAAATCATCACTCCGCACCAGATTGCGAAGTGTTGCGAGGTACGACCGGTTCTCACTGACTCTCGCGTCAGGTATGGCGAAAAACGCGCGCTGCCAATCAGGTGCTCCGTCAGCAAAGGTGGTAAGGCGCCGGCCAAGCAGGTGAGGGTGTTTCCAGTCCTTGACGTCAATAGCCCACACCTCGCCATTCTCGAAGACTACCCGCAGGTCGTAGCGGTCATAGAATGGCCAGAGCTGACATGACAGGCCCATTGCCTCTATTCGACGGGCAAGGGTGAGCTCATATACGCCGGGGGCGATCACATACTGGCGGATAGCCCGGCGGCGCGAAGTGGTGGGTCAGCAGAGTCGTAAGGACGGGTCGCAGTTCCACGGCTAAAGTTGTCAGTGAGCGTGCGACAGCGCGGACTACCGCAGCGGAGACGATTGTCAGCCCGCTCGAGCGTCCAGCCGCAATGACCGCATAGGAGCAACTGGCCGTTATGGATGGCGGTGCCAGGAATGCGCTCATACATCTCGTGGAGCGTGGCGGCGAAAGGGCTGAGCTCGCGTCTGGCCCCAGCGTCACTGAGATCGTCTTGAGTGGCCACTGGGTGTTCGATCAGGTAGCGCCGGAAGGTCACATACCCTTCCTGGTTGCGTCGAGCTTGGGCTTGTGAACGTACCCCGGCCATCAGCGACTCACTCAACTCTAACTCAGCGTCGCCTGACACGAGGTTCTGCGCCAACTCGCGGCACAAGGATGTGAGTTCATCTCCATCATCCAATAGTGGCTCGTCATAAAGGCGCCCGGCTGGGCCAAGCGGGAGCGGCCAATCTGCTGGTGCAACCCGGCACCATAGGTTAATCACCTCGCCCAAATGCGCCGGTGCCGCGACCCCGCGGGTGAGACACTCGAGAGTGAGCATGCGCGCTCCGCGCTCCCAGGCTTCGTCGTAAGGCGCACGGAGGGCTTCACCAGCCTCAACACGCATCGAAAGGCGGGTCAGACCAGCTGCAAGAAGCGGCACGATCAAATCATTGATTGGGATTTGAACAGCTAGGTCGGGGGCAGTTTGTCCTAGTACAGCCAGACCCGACGGGGTAAGACGGAGCGAACGGGCTTGGCCACTCCAATCGACGTAGTTTGGGCGCAATCGGGTGAGCTGGCGTTGGATCGTGCCACGGCTACTGCTTGGGAGTCCGGCAGCAAGCGCGATCTCTGCGAGCGTAGGATTCTGCCCGCCGTTGTCACGCATGACTTTGTCGATGAGACGGAGCAGTGCGATATCAGCATCGGTAAGATCTGCCATACGACCTCGCAACATTTGTTGCAGAAACATTTGTTGCCAGTATAGTGAATTCGCTCGGATGTGTCAAGAGGGGAGTGGGCCTAAAATCATCAACTGTTCAAGGTAAAAACAAAAGGGCCAGCGCCGTCCGGCACTGGCCCTTCGTCGTGTGTGAAATGGGTGTCGCCGCTACTCCAGCGTCCCCAGCGCGAGCAGGCTTACAGCTGCGTTGAGCGCCGGCGACTCGCTGAGCAGCTGCGCAGCGGCCGCGATGCGGGCGGGAGGTATGTCGATGCTGGGCCGGGTCTGATCGTCGGGCTGGTCCGCCAGGGAGTGCTTGGTAGACGGCCTGAGACTGCCAGCACACAGGTAGG
>JAAUTF010000763.1 GCA_012031775.1 Candidatus Altimarinota bacterium
GGCAGGCAAGGTGTCTCTGCTGGCAGGCAACAACGTCAACATCAAGGCTGAGTCGGCTCTGCAAGCGGGCACGAAGGCGGGCGCGGCTCCGTTCCTATCCCAAAAGCCGACGCTGGTCAGTGTTGTGACCGGCACCTATCAGGTAGCCAACGGCACGATCGAAGTTCCGGTTGTCACCTGGATTCCGACCCGCGTGACGGAACAGGTAGGTTACGACACCGTGAAGACCGGCAACGAGTTCTTCACAATGGATATCACCCTGAGCAGGACGGCTACTGGAACCCGACTACGAACACCAAGCGCGAATGGTTTGTCAACAAGGTTGATTACAACATCAATAGCATCGACTGGGGCAGCGTTGACAACATAACCCGCTAACGCCAATCACACCTTCAACGACCTGACCGACGCGCAGCGCGACCGGGTGATGCAGCAGTTGGGCTACTTCAAGCTCTATGACTTCAGCTTTGCCAACGCCAACGGCCGAGCGCACGATTAACGGCAACCCGACCAGCAACGACATCTACTGGAAGCTGGAAGAAGCTCAAGAGTCGTTTGAGATGGAGACGGCCAACGGTACAACCTACCGCAAGGAAGTGATTGGCGGCAAGGACTACAAGCAGGGCTTCGTGAACGGTGTAGACTACACGACCAACAACGTCAACTGGGGTAGCGCAGGCCGACCAGTGGATGGTCACACATTTGAGCAGTTGACCCAGGCACAGAAGGACGCGGTTGCTAGACAGCTTGGCTATGCTCGCAGCTATGACTTTGCAACAACTGCTGTTAGCACCAACATTGTGAATATCAACGTTGATGGCTGGCAGGATAAATTCATCCGGATGCCGCAAGGTGTAACATCTGATATTCTGTCGGTGCTGCGCGTCGTGTCTCAGGGCGAGCCTCAGCTTAATGTCGGCAACCCAGTCAATCCAAGCAACCCGTCGCAGAATCTGGGCGAATACGTCGGTGACTACTGGGATCGGGCAACTGTGAAATATACACAGGATCGGTCATCCCTGGAAGCCAGATACGAAGATGGTGCCTGGATCAACGACTATGACAATAGCCCTGCTCGTTGGGCAGTCAGCTACTCCAGCAATGGTCGCCGCGAGTACAACATCTTTGATCGGGGCAATGTTGTCAACCATACACAACTGCCGCTCTGGAATGGCCAAGGCTCTGTGCAGCAAAGCGACCGGCTGGGTCGAAACACCTTTGCCCCTTCGTCCTACTTTGCAACGACAGATACCATCAGCTATCAGTCCGAACTTGCGCCTCGATCTAACATCTCAGTTGGTTACGATCCGCACAGCTATCAGACGTTTGATTGGCAACTGTGGGGATCAGGAAAAGTCACCTTCTATCAGCACAGTGACTTCACTGGGCATCAATACACGTATACTCCAGGCAACTACGCTACAGTCCCTAGCAATGACAGTGCTAGTGGTATCAGATGGGAAGCTGGTGTGAAGGTTGTAGCCTATGAGCATATCAACTTCGGCGGAACAACCTGGACATTTGGAGATGGCTCTAGTCCCAGTGGCTGGAACGACAAGATTTCGTCGATCAGGGTGTATCAGTGGCAAGGCACATGGCATGGGCAGGAAATCACTGAAACCCAAAACGACTACCTGTTTAACTGGAAGTCGCTCAACAACAAGATCTACGACAACCGCCTGACGCAGAGCTACCAGTGGGTCAGCAACGCGCAGGACATCTACGACAACCGCCCGCGCTACGAAACGAAAGACATTCTGCTGAAGAACGTCGAAACGTCGATTCAGACCAACTACGAAACCCGCGACATCATTCAGAATCAGGTAATCTGGACAACCGAGCGGCTAGCAGGAGATCAGAATCCGTTTGGAGCCTTCGCCAGCGACTCAATCCGGGCTGCTAACGCCATCGTGATTGATGCGGGCAACAACGTCACCGTCAGCGCCAAGCTAGGCACGGTCGGCACAGACGGCACGATTTCGATCAACGCCGTCGGCATGGCCAACATCCAGGGCAGTCGTCCGGATGGCGCATCGGTCAACACCATCGCGGCTCCAGCAGTGCTGAACACGCAAAACGGTCTCACCGTCACGGCCAATCAACTCAACGTCAGCGACGCTAGCGAACTCAAGGTCAGCAAAGACGACGCTCAAATCCTGCTCCGCTCTACGACCGACCTCAACTTCAGCGGTGTGGCCATGGCGGGCAACACGACCACTACTGGACAGGTGACGCTGCAAGCAGGCACAGATCTGACACTCACGGGTCAGGTGCTGGCAGGCAAACTCGACGCCGAAGCCGGAAACCCAACTGGCACGGCCGAACCAACTGGCGCAGGCAACATTACCGGCAGTGCGCTCACCTACGTTGCAGCAAATCAGATTAACCTGACCGCAGGCACAACCGGCAACATCGACCTGAGCAGCGCTTGGCTGATGGGCAGCACGGTTAACCTAGAGTCCAGCGGCGGCAGCATCAACAACTACAAGACCATCACCGACGCAAACGGCGAACTGGTGCGGCAGCATGGTCTGATCACAGCAACGGATCTGCAACTGAACGCCAGCGGCGCGATTTCTGCTAACGTCAGCGCCACCAAACTGACAGCCAACGGCAGCGCGGTCGATCTGATCACCACGCCGAACAGCAGCACCGTAGCCAACCTAACGGCTAACAGCGGCGACCTCAGTCTGACTTCGCTGGGTGCTATCCAGCTTCAGCAGATCAAGGCAACTGGCAACGTCAGCCTCACCTCGGTAGGTAACGTGATGCTAGACCAAATGCAGGCAGGCGGCAATGCGTCCCTCACCCTGCTGGAAAACCTAACGCTGGGCAGCCTGACGGCAGGCGGCGTGGTCGATCTTTCGGTGCAGGGCAACCTTGTCCAGATGAACGGTACAACCGTGACGGCAGATGCTCTCACACTCGCCAGCAACGGTAACGCTAATCTGACCACAGCCGTCTCTGACCTGACCCTCAACCAGTTGGGTACAGGCAACGTGATGATCCGCAATACAGCAGCCTCGCTGACCTGAACGATGCCGACCTCAGCGGTGGCACGCTCGACCTCCAGCACCTCTGGCAACCTGACGGCAGGCAATCTGCGCTTCCTTGTTGATCGCGACGG
>JAAUTF010000764.1 GCA_012031775.1 Candidatus Altimarinota bacterium
GGCGAGATTGATCATTACAGCGATGAGCACAACGATTTGAGCTTTGTTTGGGGGTGTTGTGGGCAGCGAAGCTGCCCACAACACCCCAGACATATGGCTCAATGCTTCTGCCCAGCGCTATAATAACAAAGCAGCGACAGTGCTAACCAAACCCATAACCGTTAACGCGATAAAGGCCCAGACTCCTATATTGTCTGGGATTATTCCCAATACAGGCCTTATTCCGACAAAAATAAGCAATGACAGCACCGCAAATGACAGGGCGATTTTGTCCGGATTGGCCACTTTTGAGCGCATAACAACTCTCCTGAGATTACCACGCGAAGGCCCGCCACGTTGAAGGAGATGGGCTGAGTATAGTACTGCGCCATTATGCTTTTGCTAAGAGCTTGTAACAAACCTGTAACAGTCGGACTCTTCTGAATGAACCGTGACCACGCTCGTCCAGACACAGCATAGTTCACCTTACATGATTTGCACAATCCACTTCCCGCTAGCGAACAAAAGAGCGTCGAACGAAGGAACAACTGCACAACGGGTACACGTGCGCCTTGGCTTTGTTCTCTTGTTCGCTGTTTGTTCTTCCTGTATTTTTGTGCGCGCTGCTTGCACTGTACCAATGTAATCGGTGAATAGATTACTATGAACAAGGAGCACAGCAATGCAGGAGCGCAAGCGTAATCAGGCAAAAGTGACTTTTGCTGCCCGCAGTGTGGTTGCAAATGATCTGACCCGTGTGCTTCCGCTGGCCGACGCGCCAGCGATTGGCGATGTCGTGCTCGTTGAGGTGCTTAGCCTCGGTAAACATTCCACGATCGAGACGCACGACGGCATTACGCTCAACATTTTTCCTGGCGTTCAGCTTATCACCGTGTTTGGTAATCGCTACGCAACCGACCAGTACGAAGGCTATGTGCCGCAGCAGGTTGTCGAGGAGTGCGATCTGCTTTCGGTGGGTGGTGTATGCGGCGAAGTAGTTTCGGCCCACGATACCATGGCCGTGCCGACGCGCCTGCGTGTGCTTGGTCGTTTCGTCGATGACTTAGACCGGACGATCAATGTGCGTAACTTTGGCCTGCGCCCGCAGGCGTCGCTCCCGCACGGCGAGGTGATCCTGGTTGTTGGCTCCTCGATGAATGCGGGCAAAACCACTACGGTGGGCACGCTCTGCCGCTCGTTGAGCCAGACGGGCTTCCAGGTTGCCGCTGCCAAAGTCACCGGCACCGCCGCCGGCAAAGATCTGCGCTACTTCGAGAGCTGCGGCGCTAGCCCGGTGCTCGATTTTACGCTCGGCGGCTACCCCTCCACCTACATGCTCGACGAGCAGGATCTGCTCGATCTCTACATGAGGCTGCTTTCGCACTTGCGTGCAAGCCAGCCCGACTATATCGTGCTGGAAGTGGCCGACGGCATTTTACAGCGCGAGACGGCGATGCTGCTCGCTATGCCGGAGTTTCGCGCCACCATCGACCACGTCGTTTTCGCGGCAAGCGATAGCCTGGGGATGGCGTATGGTGTGCAGATGTTGCGTGAGGCAGGCTGGCCACTGCGCGCGACCGGTGGTTTGATCACTCGCAGCCCGCTGGCGGTGCGCGAGGCCGAAGCGGTGATCCAGCTGCCCTGCCTGTCGCTGAAGCGCATGATGAGCGCGGAGTTGATCGCGTGCTTTAGTGCTCCTGATGTAGCGGGCGAGCCCTTGCTTGCACTGCAGCGAGCGGCGTAAATGCAGCACACACTGGCCAACATGCCTCAGCAGGGCCTTTCCCGGCTGCGCAGCCTGCTACGCCGGTTGAGCCAGCAGCTGAGCAGCAAGCGCCCGGTACGCGTTGTAATCTGGCTCTGGCCCTACATGCGCCCCGATTGGCGCGCCATCGTCGGTATCGTTGTCGTCACGCTGCTGCTCACTATGGTCGAGGTGGCCACACCAGTGCTGGTGGGCGTCTTTGTCGATTCGATTCTGCTGCTGCAGCTCGGTCTGCCGGACGAAAACGGTCGCCTGCGGATGACGGTGATCGCGGTGCTGATCGCGGGCAGCATTCTGCGCGGCTGGCTGATCGCGCGCCAGCAGGCGCTGGCCGGGCGCGTCGGCGAGCGCAGCGCCTCGCGCATCCGCAACCGGCTCTGGGAGCATATCCAGCGTTTGCCTTTGCACTACCTGCGCCAGCGCGCCGGCCAGGTGTCGCTGCGTTTTATCAGCGATACGCGCATGGTGCAGCGCCTGGTGACGCAGGGTCTCGTACAGCTCGGCCAGGATATCTTGCTGGCGATCGGCGTCGGTATCGCGCTTGTTGCGCTGAACTGGCGTATGAGCCTGGGCGTGTTGGTTGTGCTGCCGGTCTATCTGGCGATCTTTCACCGCCTCAACCCGCAATTGCGTCGCGCCAGCCGTGCCACCCGCCGTCGGCGCAGCCGCCTCGCCTCCTACCTGCACGACCACCTCGGCGGTATTGTGGCGCTGAAAGCTTTTTCGCGTCAGCAGGATGAGAGCCGCCGCATGCGCGGTCTCAATCGTCGCCTCGCCAATCGCGGTATGGAGCGCGCCGCCATCGGCGGCCAGATGCAAGGCCTTGCCGCCGGGCAGTCGCCGGTAGCGGCGCGCTGGTGCTCATGCTGGCTGCTTTCGAAGCTCAGGCTGGGCGCCTCACCGGCGGCACACTCGTCACCTTCTACACCCTGCTCGGCCTGCTCATCCCCATTTTTCAGCGCGTCATTCTGGCAAACCGAGTGTTTCAGGAGGCCTATGTCTCGGTAGAGCGCTTGATGAAGACGCTCAGCCAGCGCACCGAGGTGCCAGCGATCGACCGACGCGCTCCGCTGCAGGTTAGTGCTGGCGCGATCTGCGTCGAACGCGTTTCTTTCGCCCACAGCGACGGCAAGCGCGCACTGCGGCGCGTCTCGATCGAGGCCCGTCGTGGCGAGGTGATCGCCCTGGTGGGGCCGAACGGGGCGGGCAAGAGCACGCTGATCGATCTGTTGATGGGCTTTGCGCCGCCGCGCTCGGGCAGCATCACCATCGACGACCAGGATATTCAGCAGGTCGCGCTCGACTCGCTGCGCCAGCGCATCGGCTTCGTCTCGCAAGACGCGCCGCTCTTCGACGGCACGATCGCGCAGAATATCGCCTAC
>JAAUTF010000052.1 GCA_012031775.1 Candidatus Altimarinota bacterium
CGCGTTTTTGGCGGGTTTTCTGGAGCACATGGGCCGCGCCGTCTACGAAGGCGTCTACGATCCCGCCAGCAGCCACGCCGATGGCCAAGGCCACCGTACCGACGTGCTCGAGGCACTCCGCCGTCTCGATATGACCGCCATGCGCTACCCCGGTGGCAATTTTGCCAGTGGCTACCATTGGGAAGACGGCATCGGACCCCGAGACGCCCGCCCCACCGTCCGCGAACTGGCGTGGCAAAGCATCGAAACCAATGAGTTCGGCACCGACGAATTCATCGCCTATTGCCGCAGCATCGGCGTTGCACCCATGCTCGGTGTAAATCTCGGCACTGGCACCATCGAAGAGGCTGGTGCTCTGGTTGAGTACTGCAATGCGCCTGCCGGTAGTGCAAACGCCGACCTGCGCGTGGCGCATGGCAATGCCACACCCTACGATGTACCCTACTGGTGCCTCGGCAACGAGATGGACGGCCCCTGGCAGATCGGCCACCTCGACGCTCATGCCTATGCTGTCAAGGCACGCGAGGCGGCCAAAGTCATGCGCTGGCACGATCCGTCGATCAAGCTGATTCTCTGCGGCTCCTCCAACACCGAGATGCCGACCTACCCCGAATGGGATCGCCAGGTGCTCGAACACTGCTGGGACCAAGTCGATTACCTCGCACTGCACTACTATGCGACAAATTATGAACACGACACGGCTAGTTATCTCGCCTCCGCCGTGCAGTTCGAGAGCCAGGTTAACACTTTGGCCGGGCTGCTAAGTTTTATGCAAGGCCGCTTGCGCTCGCGCCATCGCATTAAGCTCTCGTGGGACGAGTGGAATGTCTGGTACAAAGATCGCTCGGGGCGCGGTCGCTGGCAGGAAGCTCCCCCGCTGAGTGAGGAGGTGTACAATCTTGAAGATGCGCTTGTGGTTGCGCAATGGCTCAACGTACTGCTGCGCCGCTGCGATGTGCTCGACATCGCTTGCCTGGCTCAGGTGGTGAACACAATAGCACCGCTGACTACGCGTGGCTCCAATCTGTTGCGCCAGACGACCTTCTACCCTTTATGCTTGTCGCACAGCATGCACGTGGGGTTGCGCTTGAACCGCTTGTTACAGCACCTGCATGTGATACAAAGCGCTACGGACCGCAGCCGCTCCTTGATGTCGCCGCCAGCTACGATGAAGCTGGCCAGAGTGGTGCGACCTTTCTGGTGAACCGCAGCCAGAATGCCACCCTGACAACGACTGTTTGCTGGCGTGGCACTGCACCGGCACAGGTTATAGCTGCCACTCAGCTCGCCGGCAACGATCCACAGCTGGTGAATAGCTTTGATCAACCCCAGACGATCGTGCCGTACCGGATCACCCCGCCTCTTATCGAAGCTGGGCAGCTTACGATACAGTTGCCACCGCTCTCCTTCACCGTATTAAACACATCTGCCTAATGGTATGTACTCCTAAAAGGGTGTATTAGGAATTGTGTTGTTGTCGGCGGCTGCCGTGCCAACAACACAAGCTTCTTCACCAACCGTAGAGCACGTAGAGAGGATTTATATATGCCAGCGCCACTTATCGGCACGCTGAAGCGCTATACAATGGGAGACGAATTTGTCAGCGCGCGCTGCGTGGATGTCTGGTGCCCGCCGAGCTATACCGAAGACGCCGACCAGCGCCACCCAGTGATCTATATGCACGACGGCCAGAATTTGTTCGATCCACAGCTCGCGTTTGGCGGGGTCGACTGGGGCATTGCCAGCGCGATGCAGCGGGTCGTGCGCGCAGCCGCGCTGCCTGGTGCAATTGTGGTCGGCATCTGGAACAGCCCGCAGCGTCGGCGCGAGTATATGCCAGAGCAATTTTTACATACAAGTGGGGGGCAGAAGCGCCTCGCCGAGCTGCGCAGCAGCCATGGGGGTGAGCCCCTAGCCGACGCCTACCTGCGCTTCCTGGTCGATGTGGTGAAACCCTTCGTCGATACAAACTACCGCACCCTGCCCGATGCTGCGCATACGAGTGTGATGGGGTCGAGCATGGGCGGACTGATCTCGCTCTACGCGTTGGCTGAGTACCCCGCCGTGTTTCGCGCTGCAGCCTGTGTCTCGACGCACTGGCCCGCCGGTGAGACGTCACTTGTGGAGTATTTTGCCGCTGTTCTACCGCCGGCAGGCAGCCATCGCCTGTATTTCGACTACGGCACGGAAGGTCTCGATGCCGCCTACGAACCGTTTCAGCTGCAGATGGACGAGCACCTGCGCCGCGCTGGCTACACCTACGACGCCGATTGGATGACACTTAAATTTCCTGGCACCGGCCATTCAGAAAGCGCATGGCGCGCACGAGTTCATTTGCCACTGGCATTTCTGTTGAAATAGCCCTGTGGCCTAAACGTTCGCTACGCCGCCATGGCCGTCTGATGACGTTTGCCGTGCTAAGTAGCCAACACTATCCAAAATCTGCAACCTGAAATGGTAGCACAGGAGCTACCTAGTCTGAGAGCTTCTGCCTCCTACGTTAGGTTCCACTCCCAAGCGCATCAATCAGATACCAGACGCCATCGATACGCTGGAGTTGATCTGATTGCTGGCATTGCCGCTTTCACCGAAGAAATCGCTGATCGGCAACTCCTGGTTGAAAGCTGCTGCCGCTTCGCCCAGCTGCTCGACATCCTCACCCACGGGCTTCATCACAATCGTTCCAGCGACGATCTCAACGGTGGCGTTGTCACCGCTCTCCTCGGCCAGGCGTGTCTCGGTGATGTTAAAACGTACGTCCATCCGTACATCCAGGTTCGTCTGGCCCGTCATTTCGCCGATGTCGAGTCCCGTGAACTCACCCAGCGTCGAAGCGATCGAGGTACGGGCGCTTTCCTGATCGTTAGGGGCAGCATAGGCGGCAAGCTTCTCTGTCCATTCCGCTTTCACCGTCTCTCGCCGATCTGCGGGTCGTTGATCGCCTCGGAGAAGGTACTAAAGAATCCTTTCACACGATCTTCTGGCCCTGCTGCAGCAACAGCGGCCTGCTCCGGCGCGTTGGCCGTGCTGTTTGGCGGCGCACCACAGGCCGCGAGCAGTGCGACACAGATCAGGCCGGCAGTGATGAACAACAGCGTGGAGCGAATAGTCGTGGCCATGACGAACCTCCTTGTAAAATAGCCCTCACAGATGATACGCGATCTCGAGGCAAACCGATACCCCTCGGGAGGTTGACATGCCAAAGCCATCGTGTTACCGTAGCGCTGTTCTCCATAACCTGTAACCTCTCACCTGTAACCTTGGAAAAGGGTTTGATCGATGCTGATCTCACTTCAGGAGACGCCAGCGCTCCGTTTGCACCCCGCCGACGATGTCGCCGTGACACTAGTGCCATTGCCACTTGGTAAAGCCATCACTGTGGAAGGTATCACCGTGCGCGCGACGACGACCATCGCGCCCGGCCACAAAGTTGCCCTGCGCCCGCTCGCCGTCGGCGAACCAGTGCGGCGCTATGGCCAGGTAATTGGCTTCGCCACCATCCCGATCGATCAAGGCGATCACGTCCACTCGCATAATCTCGCCGTCGGCAGTATGACGCTAGACTATGAATACGGCACCGATATCCGCCCGGTGCCGCCAGTCGATACAGCGCGCAGCTTTCTCGGCTATCGCCGTACAAGCGGGCGCGCCGGCACCCGCAATACCATCGTGGTGATTGGTACAGTGAACTGCTCGGCGCACACGGTACGGCGCGTCGCCGAGCGTGCCCGCGCTGAGCTACTGCCCAGCTTCCCCAACGTCACCGATATCGTCGCTATCGCGCATAAAAGCGGCTGTGCTACGCGGGTGAATAGCCCCGAGCTCGAGCTGTTGCAGCGCACGCTGGCCGGATTTGCGCGCCATCCGAATGTGGCGGCATGCGTCTTTGTCGGCCTGGGTTGCGAGGTAAATCAGTATGAGACACTCATCGACAGCCAGCGTCAGCGGCTTGGCGGGCTTGATGTGCCGCCCTATATCGGCATTCAAGACAACGGCGGCGTTGCAGCAACGGTCGAAGCCGGCGTGCAGGCCGTCGCCACGCTCTTACCCTACGCCGACAGCTTCCGCCGTGAGCCAACACCTATCAGCGAGCTCTGCCTGGCCTTGCAGTGCGGCGGATCGGATGGGTTTAGCGGCATCACCGGCAACCCCGCGCTCGGCCATGCCGTCGATCTGCTTGTGGCCCACGGCAGTACCGCCGTGCTCTCGGAGACGCCAGAAGTGTACGGGGCCGAACACCTGCTGACGCGCCGCGCCATCAGCCGCGCTGTCGGCGAGAAGCTCGTGCGCCAGATTCGTTGGTGGGAGGAGTATACCGCGCGTGAGGGTTTCGAGATCGATAATAATCCAGCACCTGGCAATAAAGCCGGTGGCCTGACGACGATCTTCGAAAAATCGCTTGGTGCGGTGGCCAAGGGCGGAAGCATGCCACTCAGCGCCGTCTACGACTATGCTGAGGCGATCGACGCCCACGGCTTCACCTTTATGGACACACCTGGGTACGATCCAGTTTCAGCCACTGGCCAAGTGGCAGGTGGCTGTACCATCGTTGCTTTCACCACCGGGCGTGGCAGTTGCTTTGGCTTCAAACCGGCCCCAAGCATTAAAATCGCCACTAACAGCACAACTTATCACCGTATGCGCGGCGATATGGACATTAACGCCGGGCGCGTTCTGGAAGGCGTGAGTGTCGAGCGCGTCGGTAGAGAGATCTTCGAAAAGCTGATCGCGGTCGCTCGGGCGAGCTCAGCCTTAGCGAAGCGCAGGGTATCGGTGAGGAAGAATTCAACCCTTGGATCCGCGGTGCCACCATGTAGCGCTATCTGCCGGATCACTACACCAAAGCGTAGGTTCGTTATCGGCGAACGCCGCCTGTATGGCGATGGGCTCGCACTTCTGGATCCTGACTTTTGCTGTAGGAATGAAGCAATGCTTACCTATCCGCTGCTCCATCCCGAGATTCTGGCGGCACTCGCTGGTGCTGGCCACGGCTCGCAGGTGCTGATCGCCGACGGCAATTATCCACTGAGCACGCGGAGCCATCCGGCGGCGCGACGCGTCTTTCTTAATCTCGCGCCGGGCATGCTCACCGTCACCACTGTGCTAGGCGTTGTTTGCGGTGCCATTCCCGTGGAGGCCGCCCATGTGATGGTGCCAGATACCGGCTCTGACCCCGCGATTTTTGCCGAGTTTCGCAGCCTGTTACCCGGCCAGGAATTACAGCGCCTCGATCGCTTCGCCTTTTACGACGCCGCACGTAGCCCCGATCTCGCGCTTGCTATCGCTACCGGTGAGCAACGTGTCTACGCCAATATACTGCTCACGATCGGCGTTGTGCCGCCGCATACACCGTAGAGGTGACATGCTTCGCCCCTACGGCGTATGCAGCATATGCATACCACGAAAGACATTTCCATGCCTAGTGTCCCGCTCGTCGACGCCCATGTGCATCTTTGGGATCCGGCGCTGCTGCCCATCCCGTGGCTTGCAGGAAATGAGCTGCTGAACCAGCCCTATGGCCTGCCCGAATATCACGCCCAAACAGCCGGCATCGACATCGCGGCCTTCGTCTATGTGCAGGTCGGTGTCGCGCCGGCCTACGGCTTAACCGAGGTGCGGCTCGTCGCTGAGCAAGCTACGGTCGACCCGCGGCTGCGCGCCATGTCGCCTATGCGCGCTAGAAGACGGCCGTCGCGTGCGGGCGTACCTCGACGATCTAGTGCGCCTTAGCCCACTTGTGCGCGGCGTGCGGCGTATCACCCAGGGCGAGCACGACCCCGCTTTTTGCCTGCGCCCCGACTTCATCGTCGGCGTACAGCAGCTGGCCGATTATGGCCTTAGCTGCGATCTCTGCATCTACCACCCGCAGCTGGCCGCTAGCATCGAGTTGGTGCGACGCTGCCCAGAGGTAGCATTTATGCTTGACCATATCGCAAAGCCAGCCATCAGTCAGGGTGTACAGGAGCCCTGGCGCAGCGAGATGGCTGCGCTCGCCGAACTGCCGAACGTTGTGTGCAAAATGAGCGGGGTTGTCACCGAGGCCGAGCGCAGCACCTGGCAGATCGACCAGATCGCGCCCTATATCGAGCACGCGATCGCCGTCTTCGGCCCGGATCGTATCGTCTTCGGGAGCGACTGGCCCGTGCTGCGCCTTGCCGCCAGCTACTCCACCTGGGTCGAAACGCTCGATACCATACTTCATAGCAGTACGCCCGACGTTCAACACAAGCTCTGGGCCGAGAACGCGCGGCGTTTTTACAAATTGTAGCGCACCAAGTGGGGAACGGCAGCGTCGTTCCCCACCTGGCAGCATTATTTTAGCGCTCAGCCTTTCAGCATGACAATCATTTCGATCTCAACGGCATAGTTATACGGCAGAACCATGCCTACCGCGCTGCGAGCGTGTTTACCGGCATCGCCGAAAATGTCGAGCAAGAGCTCGCTGCAGCCGTGCATCACGGCCGGAGTATCGTCGAAGTCGGAGGCGACATTTACCATGCCCAGCACCTTAACGACGCGCTCGATCGTATCGAGCGCGCCGAGTAGCGTGTGGAGGGCCTCGAGACAAGCCAGTGTACTCAGACGAGCTGCCGCATAGCCTTCTGCCACTGTGAGATCCGAGCCAAGTTTACCTTTGATCTCCTGGCCGTTCCAACGCGAAACGTGACCAGCGGTATAGGCCAAAGTGCCAGCCTGTACTGCCCGCACAAACTTGCCGTTGTCGAGCTCCACTGCTTCCAACACGATCCCGCGCTCTGCTAATCGCTTGCTGTAACTCATCGCCAGTTCCCCCATAAACCGCACAAAACGTTACGCTCACGCATAGTGTATTGCAACTGGGTGCAGTTGTCGAAAAGTACCAACACTACAAAGTACTTACGATCTATTGTCGTACTACTAGAGCGATCGTATTGTACAGAGAAATTTCAAGCCAGCGATAAGGATAGTAATGAGCGACTCGGTGCGCATTCTGGTTGTGGAAGACAACCCCATGGTTCGCGAAGTCTTCGTTTCGCAGCTCGCTCTAGTTGGCTACCGTGTATCGGGGGCCGAGGATGGCCTCGAAGCGCTCCATATGCTCGCAGAGCAGCGCTTCGATCTGTTGCTCACCGACCTGCAGATGCCCGGGCTCGATGGAGTGGCGCTTATGCGTGAGGCGCGTCGCTGCGATCCGAGTATGGAGATCATTATGCTCACCGGTCGTGCGAGCATCGAGTCGGCGATCGCGGCGATCCACAACGGCGCACGGACGTACCTGATGAAGCCGGTGCGGATCGCTGATCTGCGCGCCGCCGTGGCCGATGCGCTTAAGCAACGCAGCGAGAGCCTGCAGCACAAAGAGCTGCTGCGACGCATCGGGGCTGATCTGCTGCGCATAGCCGACGGTGATCGAGAACAGTACCAGATCCAGTCGGCGAGCCGTGCGCACCCCGTACCCAGCCTTGTTAAATCGGCGAGCGAGCACGTCTTTGCGATAGGAGCGCTAGAGATCGATACTCAACGCCATCGTGTGACGCATAGCGGGCGCCCGGTAGCGCTCTCACACAGCGAATTCTGCCTGCTGGCCTATCTCGCCCAGCGCCGTGAGCAGGTTGTTTCCGCCCAACAACTTGTGTCAGAACTCCAGGGCTACAGTTGCACTCTTCAAGAAGCGCGCGACCTGATCAAGGCGCGTATCTGGTCGCTCCGGCAGAAAATCGAGCACGACCCGGCCCATCCGACTTTACTCCTGAGCGTACGTGGTGCTGGTTACGTGTTAACAGCTGAAGGGCGCGAGAAGTGAGGCTATGTGGCAAGTCTTACTAGATACCCGCGTGCATCAGCGGGGAAGCGTCACGGTGAAGACACTACCCTGTTGCGGCTGGCTGCGCACGTGAACGCTGCCGCCGTGGGCTTCGGCGATGTGACGCACGATGGCAAGGCCAAGGCCGCTACCAGGATAGTTGCGCGCCAGCGTCGTATCGACCTGGTAGAAGGGCAAGAAGATTTTTTCGTGGGCTTCAGGCGGAATACCTGGGCCAGTATCGGCAACACGGATGAGCACAGCCTCCGGCTCGTCGCGCAGCGATACAAGCACGCGGCCGCCGCTCGGTGAGAACTTGATCGCATTATCGATCAAGTTACGCAGCAGCATCTCAATGGCGCTGCCATCGGCATTGAGCGGGGCAAGCGGGGCGAAGATCACCTCAAAACGAATCTGCCGTTGCGCAGCACGGTGTCTGGACGTATCGAGCAATGGCCCAAGGCGTTCTTGCAGCAGTACAGACGCAAAAACAAATTTGCGCATACGTAGCTCTTGAAAATAGAGCAGGTTATTCAGCTGCTGGGTTAATGTCTCACCACTACGACGCATCACGGAAAGTGCATCGCGCTGCGATTGGCTCAACTCGCCGAGTAAACCGCGATCAAACAGCTCAAGATAGCCAACCAGCGAAGTGAGCGGAGTGCGTAGTTCGTGTGAAAGCGTCGCCAGAAACTGGCTCTTCATACGGTCGATCTCTTTGAGTTCGGCGTTAGCCCGGCTCAACTCGCGCACCTGTTCTTCAAGCCGCTCGACGAGTTTCCGGCTGTAGACCCGCAGCAGTTCGGCTTCTGCATCGGCGGGCACGACCTCGCGTTTGCCGGCGATAAACTCATCGATCTGACGAGGTAACAGCCGTGGATCGATCGGTTTGACCAAGTAGCCGTCGCATCCTGCGACGAGCGCCCGCTCACGCGAGCCTGCAGTGCTGTCGGCAGTCAACGCGATAATCGGCACCGCTTCAAGATGCGGCAACCCACGCAGACGCGTCGTTGTCTCGTAGCCATCAAGCCCGGGGATACCAAGATCAACCAGAATCAGAGTTGGCTGAGATGCGCGCGCGAGTGTCACGCCATCCGTGCCATCCTCGGCGATAGCGATGCTGTACCCGTTCGCCGAGAGCACTTTTTGCACCAAGCGCTGGTTATCGGGGTTGTCTTCGATATACAAAATGATCGCTTGCTCGGGCATAGATGCGGTCTCTTGGTGTACGCTGTTCGTTTATGAACGGAGCGAAGCAGCGCGCTGCGCTATATCTTCAAGGGCGATCGGCAGCGGCTCGGTGGTGTCGCGCGGCGACTGCACAGCAGGGCTTGCTACCGGCAGGGTAAAGCTAAAGGTGCTGCCGTGGCCGGGGCTGCTTTCCAGCCAGATCCGACCCTCGTGCGCTTCGACTAGTCGCTTGACGATCGCCAAACCCAGGCCAGTGCCGCGCGTGCGTGAGCGCCGACCGTGTACCTGACTGAACTCGGTAAAAATATGCTCGTGCAACTCCGGCGGAATACCGATACCGGTATCGCGCACGTTCACGACAACAAAGTGCTGGATACGTCCGTGTGCATTGACTTCGTCGATCGTATGAGCGCTCACAGTGATAACCCCGTGCTCAGTGAATTTAACGGCATTCGAGAGCAGATTGAACATAATCTGGCGTAGCCGATCTGCATCTGCCTCCACCAGCGGCGTCTGTGGCGATACCAGCTGCTGCAAACTGATACCGCGACCGCGCATCAGCGCCTGAACAGTATCGATCACCTCGTGCATCAGTGGCTCCAGCGCAATAGGGCGGCGCTCAAGCAACAGGTGGCCAGCCTCGATACGTGCTAGGTCGAGCAACTCGTTGATCAAATGCAAAAGGAAGCGCCCATTGCGGTGAATGCTGGTGATATCCTCGCGCTGCGCCAGCGTCAGCGGGCCGTCGAGATCGTCGAGCAGGACGGTCGAAAAGCCAATAATGGCGTTCAGCGGCGTGCGTAGATCGTGCGAGACCGCCGCCAGAAAGTCGCTCTTACGCCGATCGGCGAGCTGCACGCGCGCGAGGGCCGCGCGTAGCTCTTCGGTACGCGCGGCAACCTGGCGCTCAAGATCGTTATAGAGCCGTGCGTTTTCGATCGTCAGCCCAACCATGTTGGCAAAGGTCAGCAGGCGGCTCGCATCCTGCGGCTGAACCTGGCGCTCCGAGTGGCCCATGTCGGCAGAAAGCAAGCCAATGACATTCCCTTCACCGCCTAAGATCGGCACCTGCACATACGAGGCACTAGCCGAGGCGGCCTGCTTCGCCTGATCGACACGCGGATGGATCCAGGGATTATTGACGATGACCGCTTTCTTTGAGCGGATGACATCGGCCTCGACCGTACCGCTGTTGAGTTTGAGCGGGCGGCTATTGGCCACCTCGATAAAATAGTGTGCCTGCTTACTGTTATCCTCGCCGAACGCGGCTGACACCACCCGCAACTCATCACCTTCTACCAGGTAGAGCGCAGTACGATCGAAGCCGAAGCGCCGACAAACCACGGCGGGAATGGTCTGCAAGAGGCGCGCGAGATCAAGAATCTGCTTAAGCTGGTTCGAGACCTCGTTCAATGTGGCGAGCTGCTCGGCGTTCGCTTCGAGCTCGCCCACCATCTCTTGCAACGAGGCGGTCATGCTATTGAACGCGGTGACAAGTTGGCCGATCTCGTCGTTGCCGGCCGACGGCAGACGTTCGTCGAGCTGGCCGGCAGCAACCCGCTGCGCACTGCGGTAGAGCGCCAAGATCGGTCGCGTAAACGACAGGCCGATCAGAACCCCGACTACGCTCACCGCAGTTGCGATAATCGGCAGCACCAGCAGCAGCTGGTGGCGCAGTCGATCTTGACTGTCGCCGATCTGCTGGCCGGCAGCCAGCGCCGGAGCCTCGATATCTTCAGCGGGTATGACCAGGCCGACGCTCCAGCCTGCGCTGGCGATCGGCGCGTATGCGAGATAGGCCGCTGTGCCCTCGTAGTCGAAGACCCGCACACCCTGCTCGCGGTTGAGCATCTGCAAGGCGATGCTGCGCAGTTCAGCACTATCGGAGGCCAGTAAATTCTCCTGGCTGAAGGTCTCGTCCCAGGCGACATCGCCAGCGGCCATGTCGGGGCTGACGATCACCTCGCCGACATTGTTCACAAGAAAGGCGTAGCCGTTGCGCCCGATATCGACCGTCAGCAGGTCTTCCTGAATGGTTGTTAACAGTAGATCGAAGCCGAGCACGCCGAGATAGCGCCCTTCGGCATCGTAGAGCGGCGCGGCACAGGTAGTTGTCAGCTTACCGGTATTGGCATCGACGTAGGCATCTGTCCAGATCGTGCCACCGCTTGCAAGCGCGCTGAGGTACCAGGGTCGCTGGCGCACATCAAAGGGCGCTATCGCCTGGAGCTGATCGACAACACGTTCATCGTTAAAGGCAGTTACACCGCCGGAAGCAAGGCCAACATAACCGATATTCACGAGCGGGTTTGTGTCGACGACAGAGCGTAACAGGGGGATGAGCGTGCGCGCGTAGGCCACATCGGCGGCATATTGGCTCAGCGCCTGAGCAGTTGGGCCATCGGGCGAGATCCAAACGCGCTCGGCGACGGGGGCCACTGTTGTTGTGCGTAGCTCTCCGGCGATCGTCGCGGCGCTCTCGACCTGCTGTGCGATGGCTGCAAGCGCGGTATCGTACAAACGCGCTTTATCGCGGGCACGCTGCGAGAGCGTGAGCGCCGCCTGCTCACGCAGCGCCGCCACGCCCATGCTCGTAGCCTCATTCCGCGCCCGGTCGAGGCCGGTCAGGCTGAGCCAACCGACCATCAACAGTGGAACAAGTGCCACACTGAGCAGCAGAATAAGCAATTTGTGGCGCAGGCTCAGGTAGCGCTGGCTCGAACGCCGCATAGATTTTTCTTTTCCTTCGGCAATCTTGCCGAAGAAGACGTGCATGGCGCGTTTGGTCGCTTTGCAACCAAACGCGATACGCACACAACTTCTTTTGGAACCTTGCCACAAAGCATAGCAGGGCGTGAATGCTGCAACAAGGAAACGAGATTAATGTCTGTTAACTTCTCAGCCTTACGCCGGGTTGCGCCCGCTGCCATCTGATTTTATACTTGCAGCATTGCACTTCAATGAACGAGTGGCCACAAGCCATTCATTTTGCAGATAGCTGCTGTGGAGCCGCAGATGGCGTATACGATTGACCGATTCAGCGCTGAGGTGACAGCGGCGATCGCAGCGACGGGCAGAGTCCCTGTCGCCTTGATCGAAACAACCACACCCAAGCCGAACATCCCCGCCGATCTGGCTTTTCCCGCTTTTAAGGCTGCCAAAGAGCTAGGTGTAGCGGCAGCGCAGCTCGCCGCAGATCTGGCAGCGGCAATTGTCCCGGCTAAGGACTCGCTGATCGGGGTGGTAAGTGCAGCTGGGCCGTTTTTGAACTTTGCGCTGCAGCCGCAACACCTGGCGACGGCGGTGATCACTGAGATAATCGCACTTGGCCCGCGCTACGGACACCAGCAGGAAGGCGTGGGCAAGACGATTGTCATCGACTACTCGGCCCCGAACATCGCCAAGCGTATGCACGTTGGGCATATCCGCTCGACGATTATCGGCCAGGCGTTGGTCAATATCTTTCGCGCGCTCGGCTACAGCGTGGTAGGCGATAACCATCTGGGCGACTGGGGCAAACAGTTCGGCGTGGTGTTGGCCTCGATAGAGCGCGAGGGCAAGCCGCAGTCGAGCGGCGAGACGGCGCTTGAGGAACTAGAGGCGATGTACGCGCGTTACGCCAATGAAATGAAAGACCATAGTGCGCTCGACGACCGGGCTCGGCACTGGTCGCTGGCGCTTGAACACGGAGACAGCGAAGCACGCGCGCTCTGGCAGTGGGCGATCGATTTGAGTATGGACGCAGCACAGCGCAACTACGAGCGGCTCGGGGTGACGATCGATCATGCCTACGGCGAGAGCTTTTACGAACCGATGCTCGACGGTGTGATTCAGGAGGCGCTGGCGAGCGGCGCGGCCTACCGCGATGAGGGCGGCGCGGTGGTTGTGGAAGAGCTGGACAAAAACATTCCGACCTTCCTGCTGCAGCGTAGCGACGGCGGCACGCTGTATATGACACGCGACCTAGCCACGATTAAGTTTCGTATGGACGCGTTTAACCCAGCGCGCATCGTCTACGTAATCGGCGAGCCGCAATCCCTCCACCTGCGCCAGCTCTTTGCGCTGGTGCGCCAGATGGGCTATACCGGTGAGACCGAGCTGGTGCATGTCTCGTTCGGCACAGTCTTCGATAACAAAGGCAAGCCGCTTTCGACGCGTGGCGGCAACATGGTGTACCTTGAAGCGCTGCTCGACGATGCAGTACAGCGCGCATTGGCGGTGGTGGAGCACAAAAACCCGGAGCTACCGGCAGCGGAGAAGCAAGCAATTGCCGAGGCAGTGGGCGTGGGCGCGGTCGTTTACAACGACTTGTACCAGGACACGCGGCGGAACATCACGCTCGACTGGGAGCGCATGTTGGCGACGGAGGGCAACAGTGCGACGTATCTGCAATATTCGGTTGCGCGCTGCCGCTCGATTTTGCGCCGCGCCGCCGACACAGGCAGCGCACCGGGCAACGACCCGCAACTGTTCCGCGTGCTTGAGCATCCGGCTGAACAGCAACTGCTAAAACAGCTGGCGCGTTTACCCGAGGCCATCCGCGAGGCCGGCGCACGTTATGCGCCCTTTGTGGTGGCCGACTGGTGTTATACCACGGCGCGCGACTTCGGGGTTTTCTTCGAGCAATGCCCGGTGCTAAAGGCAGAAAGCGTCACACTGCGCGATGCACGGCTCGCATTGGTAGCGGCGACGGCGCAGGCGCTCATCAATGGTCTGGTGCTGCTCGGCATCCGTGCGCCCGAGCGCATGTAAGATGTGGAGCTTGTGCGTGGGCGAGCGTAGCCCTGCCAACGCACAAGCATGTTTAACATATGCTTGCTCACACTACGCTTATCTGTGGCGACGCCGCTACTACGCTTGCGACATTGCCGCCGACGAGCGTGGATTTATTGATCGCTGACCCGCCGTACAACCTGGGCAAAGATTACGGTGTAACGCGCGATCGACGCAGTCGGAGCGAGTATCGCGACTTCACGCTGAAGTGGCTGCACGAAGCCGTGCGCGTACTGAAGCCCAACGGCTCGATTTATGTGTTTATGGGTGTGCGCTACATCGCCGAGTTGTATACCCTGCTTGAAGACGAGTGCGGCTTCCTCTTTAATAGCTGGGTCACTTGGCATTACACCCAAGGTATGGGCCGCACACGTGGGTTCTCGCCGCGTCACGAAGACATCCTCTATTTTACCTGCTCGGCTGACTACACTTTTAACATCGACGCAGTGCGCGTGCCACAGAAATATTATCGGCGGCGCAACAACATGGCTGGTGCAAACCCGGGTGATGTCTGGCAGTTCTCGCATGTTCACTATTGCAGTGCCGAACGTCAGCCGCATCCCACCCAAAAGCCGGAAGCATTGCTCGCACGCATCATTGCCGCCTCGTCGCAGCCGGGCGACCTTGTGCTCGACCCCTTTGTCGGCAGTGGCACGAGCTGCCGCGTAGCCCAGATCCTGAAGCGCCGATCGATCGGCATCGATATTAACCCTGCCTATATCGACCTGAGCCGCGAACGCCTCGCCGCACCGTTTAGCGGCTTCGACAGTGCCGACCCACGAGCGGAGCGTGTGCCGCGCGATCGTCCGACGTAGGGAGAGTAGCACGCAAAGCAGTGCGCCGCATGCTGCGCCCTACCGGGGGGTTTTATCACCTTGACGCGTGTAACGCAGCGTGTTATACTGGCCGTATAACGCAATGCGTCATAGCAAGACATGTGCTACACGACAAGGCTACCGCAGACAAGCACGGGCGGCAGGCCATAACAGTGGGAGGATGACCATGACCAGCGAAGAAACCGAAATCTACGTAAAACAGCTCGAGGAAACGGCGACAGCGACGACAAACCAGCTCGTTGAGCTAGTGCGTAAGCTGATGCTGGCCGGTGTGGGCGCGATGGCGCTAACCCGCGATGAGGCCGAGAAGCTCACCACCATGCTGGTGGCGCGCGGCGAGATCGCCCAGAAGGACGCCGAGAAGCTGATGAACGAGACAGCAGCGAAGCTACGCCAGACGACGCCCACCGTCGAAGCACCCATGAACAATGTGAAGGCCCAGGTCGACGGCTTGAGCACCCAGGTTGAGAACAGCTTCGAGCAGTTCCTCAACCGCATGAATATCCCCTCGAAGCGCGACATCGACGACCTGAGCGCGAAGATCGCCATGCGCTCGACGGCGCCGCCCGCGAACATGTTGAAGACGCCGAGGATGCCCCCCTGCGTCTGCTCGATGAAGCGCGCAAGCTGCTCGGGATCGATGCCCGGCATCGGAATGTAGGTCCCGAGCCGGTAGACGATCAGCAGGCCCAGCGTGAACAGGATGCGGTTCTGGAGTTCCTTGGCTTTGCCGAAGGCGCTCCAGGACAGGCTCGACGCAAGTTGCTCGCGGC
>JAAUTF010000765.1 GCA_012031775.1 Candidatus Altimarinota bacterium
GGCGGCACCGTTGAGTGCTGCTCGACGATGCGCTGCGTCGCCATTTGCTGATGTTTAACTATCAAGGGGATGGCAATGGTCGTCATCACGCGCCGCTACGCCCGCTGCTCGATCTGGTCAGCGGCATGGGCTTTCTGGCAGGAATGGCGTCGTTGCTCCGTAACTGGCGAGACTGGCGCAGCCTCTTTGTGCTGGCCGCACTGGGGTTGAGCCTGGCACCGAGCGCACTGGCGGTCGACGCACCTCACGCGATGCGCGCTTTTGGCGCGACATCGTTCGCCTATCTGATCGCGGCGCTAGGCTGGGCGGAGATCGTGCGTATCGCTGTGCCAGCGGTAAAGCGTAGCAGGCAAGAGGCTCAGCGCCCCGGTGTGTCGCGAGGTTTTGCGGTTGCCTCCGTGGTCACCCTTGTGACGCTGGCCGCTGCGCTCAACAGCTGGACATACTTTAGCCTGATGCCGCGCGATCCCGAGGTCTTTATGGGGTTCTACCCGGTGCAGAGCCATATGGGCGCGTATGTGCGTTCGGTGGCGGATGACGAAGGCGCTGCTGCCGCCGCGCAGCTGTATGTGCCACAGTGGCTGCCAGAAGACCCGGTCTTCGCTTTTTTGACACATGGCCTGAAGCCACAGACATTTCTCGACGACCAGCTCTCGCAGCCTGTGAGCGCCGAGGCACGGTTTGTGCTGAGCGGCTATTTCTACCGCGATGAAGCACAGGTGCTTATGGATGTGCTGGGCGACGCGCCACGGCCGCTAGTGGTCGGGCCGATCTTCCCGGATGAGAGCAAGCCGACATTCGTGGTCTTTCCGGTGCAATGATGTGAAGCAAGCCAAGCTGTTCAAACCAGGTCTCACGTTTCACCGGTCGTGTCTTAAAACATCCACCGGCTCTGCGCCGCTAGCACGTGCATCGGCCAGAGCTAGCGCAGAGCCGGCATGCGGCGACAGGCCGAGGGGTGGATAGCCGACCGAGCGCGCCGCCACGTCGCCGTACATGCAGGTGAAGGCGGTCGGGTAATCGGTGGCGTCGAGCAAAGGGCGCAAGACTTCACGAGTGTAATCGAGGTCGTCGGCGTCGAGTGTCGGACTGTTGGCACCGGCGAAATGCAGGGCAAGCCCTTCCTGGCGCATCATCTGGCGGGCGCTTGCAGCACTGCCATAACGTGCAGTATAACAACGTCGGTAAATGCTCGACTTCGTTTCCTCGGCGATCAGCGTTGGTGTCACCTCCTCACCTGTCCATAACAAAATAGGGATCCACGTGCCGATGTTTTTTGCAGGCTGGCTGAAGCGTGCGTTGGCCTCGCTGAGATAACGGTTCGTCCAACCGCCCATCAGGTCATCGCAGATAACGAGCGCAGTCCGCCAGGAGCCGTCGATGTGCGCGAGCCGCTGTGCCGCCTCTGCTGCTGCCTCGGCAGCGATCGCGTCAGCACCCAACGCCAGCAAGGTGTCGAGCCGCTCAGCGACATGGGGTTTGCCCATGGGATTCATGGCGACCATGGGGTAGAGCGGGTCGTCTTTATCGTCGAAGATGGTATCGAGATAGCTGCGAAAGCGCTCGAAGCCGCGCGGAATATCGTGCAGTTCGCGCTGTGTTTGCAGCAAGGCAATATGTTCGATGTCCATAGCGTATTCCCTTTCTAGCAAAGATCAGCATGTAGTATATACTGACGTCATCTGTTTCTGATCCATCCTTTGCAGGAGATGTTGTATGCCGCGCTTGAAGCAGTCGGTAGCGTGGTGGTGTTTTGTGCCGCGCTTGATGTCGCCCGAAGAGTTTGTGCGCGCTGCAGGTGCGATCGGCTATGCGGCGGTTGAGCTGGTGCCGGAGGACTATTATGCGCTTGTTGCGGCACATGGGCTGACAATCGCCAGTATTGCTGGTCACGCGTCGATCGAAGAGGGGCTGAATCGGCGCGAGAATCACGTGCGCATCAGGCAGGAGCTTGAGCAGAGCCTGCGCACCGCCGAGCGCTGGCACATTCCGAATGTGATCTGTTTTAGCGGCAGCGCGCGGGCCTGGCTGATGCTGAAGGTGCCGCTATCACCGCCGAGGGTTTGCGGCAGCTAGCACCGCTAGCCGAAGATCTCGGCGTTAACCTGGTGATCGAGTTGCTCAATAGCAAGGTTGATCACCCCGACTATCAGGCCGATCATACGGCCTGGGGCACAGAGGTTTGTGCGATGGTCGCATCAGCTCGTGTCGCGCTGCTCTACGACATCTACCATATGCAGATTATGGAGGGCGATATTATGCGCACCATCCAGACACATCACCCGCTGTTTGCGCATTACCACACGGCGGGCAACCCTGGCCGTCACGAGATCGATGCGACACAGGAGCTGAATTACCCGCCGATCTTGCGCGCAATCGCAGCTACCGGCTACACCGGGTACGTCGGCCACGAGTTCGTACCGACGGGCGACCCGCTCGTTGCATTGCGAGCTGCATTTGCAATCGGTGATCTTGAGGTGAGCGGCGCTGAGGGATGAAGCGCAGTGAAGTCTATACCTCAGCAGAATGCAGAACTTAGAATTTAGAAGACGAACCGCGACACAATGCGCTTTGCTGGCTAGCCCCAGGCTTAACTGACGTGCTCGTATGTGGCTGCGAGCATGTCGATCTTGTCAGCCGCCGTTGGCCCATAGGAGCGGATAACGATCGGGATGCCAAGTTCGGCGGCGAGTAGCTCCGGTAGGTATGCCCGGTCGATGTGCTCTAAGAGCGGTTGGCAGCGCAGAAGATAGTGTGTGAGCTGTTCCTGATATGCCAGATCCTGTGGCTGCGGCGCGAGCTTAAGGCGGCTGATTTGCTGGTTATCAACGCGATAGCTCCGACACATAAAGACATCGGCTAGTGCAGCGATACGGTCGAGACATGTCAGGGCAAGCGCATCAAGCGCGCCGACCACATCAAGCGCGTAGCGCAGCAGAACCAGGTCGAGCCAGCCGACACGAAAACTCTGCGCCCAGGGGTGATCGCCGTTACGCTGGTCTGGTAGCGCACTGGCGAGGGTGCCATCCTCGCTGGGCAATGGCCCAGCGCCGTGGCGAGTCGTGTAGGCACGTGTGATGCCAAGGCGCGTGACCTTGCCGTAAAACG
>JAAUTF010000053.1 GCA_012031775.1 Candidatus Altimarinota bacterium
CCCGATGCTGCGTAATGCCGCACGATCGCTCGACAGTGCGCGCGCGCTGGTACTTTGCCGAAGCAACGTGGCCGATTATAGCGTGCGCTTCAGCTTCCTCAACCCCACAGCGGTCGATGCCGATGCGCGGCTGACGCTGCTGCGACCGGGCGCGCCGATCGCGCAGATCATAGACGTGCCAGCCAACGGGCGCGCCGATTTTACCGTCAACGACATCCTGGCAGACGAGACGACCCTTCCGGCGGTCGTCGAGTCGAGCGCGCCGATCCTGGTTGAGCGCGCGATGAACCTGACCACCGACATCGACGGCGGGCCGGGCATTGAGCAACTCGCGCGCAGCTGGTATTTTGCCGAAGGCTCGACAGCAGGCGACCGACGCACATTTCTGGTGCTGTTTAACCCGCAGACGAGCGATGTACCGGCGACGGTCACCTACATGGGCAGCGACGGCGCAGCCTTCACGCAGGATGTACAGGTGCCCGCAGGCCAGCGCCTGGTGATCTCGGTATATGATATTCTGCCAAACCGCGACTTTGGCATGCGCGTGATCGCCGCCCAGCCGATCGCCGTCGAGCGCACGATGCGCTTTGGCGCACCGACTCGAGGGCGCTCGCCGGGGCTGCACACTGGGCGCGGCATCCAAACGCTGGCGCGCCGCTGGTATTTCGCCGAGGGCACGACGCAGGCACCGTTTGAGATGGAGTTGATGGTGCTCAACCCGAATGAGCAGCCGGCTAACGCTACGGTGACGCTGCTTGGCCCGGATGGCACCAGCGAGACGCGGCGCTACGCGATTGCGCCGCGCGCGCAACTGGCGATCAACGTTAATGATGTTGTACCAGACCTGGGCGTGTCAACCGTGGTCGAGGCCGATCGACCGGTGGCTGTCGAGCGCGCGCTTTACTTCAATAATGGCGCGGCCGGCACGATCGGCATCGGGGCGACCGCGCCGGCCTACACCTGGCGCTTTGTGGAAGGCCGCACCAGCGGCGCAAACTACTTCTTGCTGTTCAGCAACCCACAGCAGACGCGCGCTGTGGTAACTGTCGATTTCATCTTCGGCGACGGCGCGCGCGCTACCCAACGTGTCGAGGTGCCGCCACAATCGCGTTATACGCTGGCCGTCCACGACATTTTCCCCGACGAAGGCGCGATCTCGGCCACGGTGCGCTCGTCGCAGGCGATCATCGTCGAGCGCTCGCTCTTCCCCACCGGGCCAGCGGCGGCGGCGCGACCGTAATTGGCATCCCCGAATAAATTCGCGGATGCGTCGAAACGCATGGGCAACCCTTACGCGCCCGTCGGCGTTTTTGGCCGCCACAAGGCCGCGCCAAGTGCGGCGAGCAGTGCGCCAAGCACGAGCCAGAGCAGCGCCTGGAGCCAGGCGCGGGCAGTAGCCCAGCGGTCAGCGATGGCGCGAGTGGACGCTCGACAAAATCGGTCGGGCGTGGCACAGCGAGGATATCGGCGATATTCTCGATAGTGGGTGCGATCACCGCAGCCTCCTGCGCGCCCACCATCGCGGCTATCCGGGAGAACGGCCAGAACGTTGGTAGCGCGTAGGGCAAGGTAACGCCGTTCTCTATGCGGGTGCCGCCCGCCTCGGGCTGCAGAGCAAACGACCAGATCTGCGCGACGCCCGGCGCTTGTGGAACGCCGACACGCCAGGCGAAACAATAGGGCGGCTCCCAGATCACCACCCGATTCTGGGTAAGATAACTGATACCGCGCGTGTGCTGCTGCGATTGAAAAAGCCCACCTTGTCGCAATGGCCCTGGCCCTAAAATTTCGATCTGCTGTACCTCGCCGCTGCCCGCCATCTCCGGATGGCGCGTCGGATCGCTCACCAGTTCCCACACCGCCTCGACCGGCGCGGCCACCACTGCACTGACGGACGCTCCTATATAGCGCATAACGCACCTCATTGGTAAAAAGCTTGTTCGCGCAGCGTGCGAGGGCGTAGCCCCTCAGGCAATGCGTGAACCCCTTATGTTAATTCTAATCGAAGATCGGTTTAATCTGGTTCGCGGCGCAAGCGGTAAACCAGATCGGTGTAAAAATGGCTCATCGGGCGGACGCGGGCAAATGTGCAGACGCGGTTGCTGCGGCGCGCCTCGATCTCATCGCCGACTTGTAAAGGGATGTTTTCACGGCCATCGACCGACATACTGGCATTGTGGCGGCTGCGCAGGGCAAGCGTAACAATCGCGCCCTCGTGTAACACCATCGATGGTACTGTTGTCAGGTGCGCCGCCACCGGCACAAGCAACAGCGCCTGCGAACGCGGATCGACGATCGGCCCGCCCGCCGAAAGCGCATAGGCCGTTGAACCCGTAGCCGTGGCAACGATCACCCCGTCGGCGTGATAGGTCGTCAGCAGTGAGCCGTCGATCCAGACTCGGCGTTAACCACGCGCTAATATCACTACGCGAGATAACCACTTCGTTTAAAGCCTCGAACTCCTCGACGATACGGTCAGCGCGGCGCAGCGTCACCTGCACCAGAGTGCGCTCATCGTACCACTCGCGTCCGGCAAAAACCTGGCGCAATCCATCGTACATCTCCTCGGGGCGATCTCGGCCATAAAACTTAAGTGCCCGAGCGCCACGCCAAGCACCGGCATCGGGTTATCGAAGGTCAGGCGTGCTGCACGCAGAATGGTGCCGTCGCCGCCGAGCGCAACCATAAGATCAATGCCGTCCAACAGATCCGGACGGTCACGGCAGTCTTGCGAAATACCGCGCCACACATCTTTGCCCTGATCGTGCAGCCAGGATTCGAGCTCAAGAGAGCGCGCGATCGAGGCTTCAGACAGAGGATTGTAAAGCACACCGATCCGGCGCAATGTTGTTCTCCCCGTAAGGTTACAGGTTAGAGGTTACCGGTTACAGTAATTGCACAAGAGTTTCTGCCAGCATACCACGAAAAGTACAGGGCGAGCAGGGTAACCCGATTGCAGATTGCAGATTCGGATTGCAGATTACCGCGCTCTGCCATTCTTAGTTCTGTGCCTCTGTGCTCTAACGCAGATGACTGCGCACGGTGTCTCGATATGCTGTCGATACGCTCTGTTCCTAACACCACTTCTAACGTGTTCAAACATCCCATCTATGGAACCGCTGGCCGCTCATCTATGGGATGGTATGCGCTTGGAGCGCCTATGCCCAAGCGGATGCAAGACGTACCAGCGGAATATCTATCGAACCAGCGTGTGCTTGCAGAGAGCATCGGCGCACGAGTGCGTTTGTGCCGTGAACGGCAAGGTCTTTCACAAGAGCATCTGCGGGCGCGCCTGGAACTCGAAGCCGTGTATATCAGCCGCACCCAGTACAGCCGCCTGGAAAACGGCGAGATGCAACCCAACGCAGCGCATCTGATCGGGCTGCGTAAGGTGCTTGGCGTTTCATATGAATGGCTGTTGGAGGGAAAGGATGTGATGCGCGATGGGTAAGGCGTATCGCACCGTGATGCGGCAGACGCAATCTGCACTCCCGCATTTGCAATCTGCAATCGCACTAGCAAGCGCAAACAATGCCATCATCGATCCACACTCTACTTAAAGCGCGTCTACTGGCACTCCCGCCGCGCGGTTTCGAGCTGTTCGCTGGTGATCTGCTGGAGTTTATCGGCTTGCAGCAAGTGAAAGTGACACGTTACAGCGGCGATGGCGGCATCGACGCAACCGGCGCAATCGAGGTGGGTGAGGCACTGCTCAGCGTGCCGGTCGGCGTGCAGGTGAAGCGCCACCGACGCAACAACGTGCAGCGCAGCGACATCGACCGCTTCGTGGGTGCTTTGAGCGGCAATTATGCGCAGGGTATTTTTATCACAACAGCAGGCTATGCGCCGTCGGCGCGGCTGAAGGCTAGCAGCAGCATGCCCCGTATCGCGACCGTCGATGGCGCGCAGCTTATCGCCTTAATGCTGCGTCACCGCCTTGGCGTGGCCGGGCAGGATGGTCTCGATGAGCAGTATTTTGGCCAATTTGAGGCGCAGGCTGAGGTAGGGCCAGAGCCGAGAAGCAGAGACCAGCGAAGCGCTGGCACCCTCGACATACTTGATGCGCACGTAAGCGATCCGAAGCAGCCTTTAAAGCGTATCAACGAGCCCGGCACGCCCTACGAGATCGGCCCTGGCGATGCCGCGCTGGTGCGTCCGGAAGACGATCTGATCACAATGCGCGCGCTGAGCCATGCGCTGCGCGTCGACACTACAGTGCTGCGGCGCTGGATGGAGCGCGGCAAGCTCGTGCCTGACAGTGTCGCGCGCGATGGCGGCAGCGGCTACTTTTTTTCGCCGCGACCGTATCGATCAGATTCGCAGCGATCTGCTGGGCAAGGCGCGTCCTGTAGACAGCGCGAGCTGGCGACAGGAATTCATTGAGTTCGCGCGTAGCCGCAATCTAACTAAATCGTACAAGCCGGTGCTGCTCACAGCGCTGTTGAAGCTGGTGGATCGTAATGGCGAAGTGAACATGGCCGCGCTGAGCGCTGAGTTTCGCAGTTTCTACCAGGCGCGCAAGCGCGCTGGCCTGGCTGTAGAGTTTGGGCCGCCCGACATCAGCGATGCCACAGCGCTGAATGATGTGCAGCTGCGCCAGCTGATCGTGCGCCACCCGCTGGAGCGCTTCCTGATCAAAGGCTTTCTCGAATATCTGCCAGACGAGGGCATTGTGCGCTTCGCGCCGCAGCTGTGGGCCGAGCTGCGCTGCTACGAACTGCTCGCTGTGCAGCGCAGCGTTGCAGAGCAGTTGACGTATTATTATGGGAGGAGTCAGGAGTCAGGAGTCAGAATTCAGTAGGGTGCAGAGTGCAGAGCGTAGAAACTAGGAACTTAGGAACTTAGAGCGCAGAACCGAGAACCGAGAACCCAGAACCCAGAACCGAGAACCAAGAACTCAGAACTGAGAACCGAGAACTGAGAACCGAGAACCGAGAACTGAGAACCGAGAACTGAGAACTGAGAGCGCAGAGCGCAATAAGCTGATGAACGAACCCGATCCGCGCAACCGGCTGAACGATTTGAGCGGGCGCGAGTGGCTCTACGCGCTGCGCTCGGTGATCAGCACGCGCTACCCGACCAGCGGCCCCGACTCGTTTGCGCACGAGTTGCGCCGCGCGCACCCGTCGCCGAAGCCGCCGCAGCTGCTGGCTGAGCTGGTGCGCTTTTTTACGAAGCGCACGGGCCATGTGCTTGATCCGTTTGCCGGTGTCGGTGGTACGCTATTGGCTTGCGCGCTCGAAGGGCGCAGCGCGGTCGGTGTCGATCTGGCGGAGCAGTACGCCGCGATCTACCACGAGGTCTGTGTGGCGCTGGATCTGCCAGCGCAGACCTTTTGTGTCGGCGATGCACGCCGCCTGGCCGAGCACGCTGAGGTGCGCGAGCGGCCCTTCGACCTGATTCTGACCGATCCGCCCTACGCGCAGATGCTCTCGAAGAGCAAGACCGGCGAGCACAAGAAACGCGGGCGCGGCGCGGCAACGCCGTTTACCGACTCCGACGCCGATCTCGGCAATCTGGGCTACTTCGAGTTCCTCGGCGAGCTGCGCGCGATTCTTACCGGCGCGCTGACATTCCTCAAGCCGCGCGGCCACCTCCGTGCTCTTCACTAAGGATATGCAGCCCACGGCTGAGCATCACAACATGCTACACGCCGACATCGTGGCCGAGCTGCGCAGTGTGCCCGGGCTGGCTTTTCGCGGCTATCGTATCTGGCACGACCAGAGCCAGAATCTGTACCCCTTCGGCTACCCCTTCGCTTTTGTGGCGCACCAGACGCATCAGTTTATTCTGATTTTTCGCTATGAGCCGTAGTGCAGGGCACCTGGGAACTTGTGCTTGCAGACACATTATGGATCACGGATCACGCTGTGATGATCGCGTTCTAGTGCGATCGGCATAATTGTAATCTCAAACGGCATAATTGTAATCTCAAATCCGTAATCTGCAATTGCGCTAAAGCGCGAGCAGCGTGTTGACATAGTCTCCGACGCGGTAGCCGTTGGCGATGCGTTGTGGGCCGAGGGCGGCGAGCGCTTTGCGCTTACGTTCGTCGTGCAACAGGGCCAGGGTTGCATCGGTGAGGGCGCGATCATCGCCGACTGGAACGCTCGTTACGATGGGCGCTAGCTCGGGCAACAAGCCGACGGCGGTGCCAACGCTGGGCAAGCCGCAGGCGGCGGCTTCCAGCACAACCAGGCTCTGGCTCTCGTAGCGCGAGCTAAGCAGGAAGAGATCGGCGGCGCGATAGAAGGCGGGCAGTTGGTGATGCGCAAGGTCGCCGTGCCATACCATATGCGCGGTGATGCTGAGATGCGCCGCAAGTAGCTGTAGCTCCGCGCGCAGTGGCCCGTCGCCGACGATATGTAATTGCGTTTGTGGCAGCACCGCGACAACGCGTGCTACTGCGCGCAGTAGCGTGGCCTGATCTTTCACAGCAACCAGCGATGCGACGTGCAAGAGATTGCAGATTGTGGATTGCAAATTGTAGCTTGCCGGTTGTAGCTTGCCGGTTGTAGCTTGTGGAGTGGGGTAGAAAAGATCGGTCGCGACGCCGAGTGGCAGGCGATGGACGGGTTTGCCGACGGTATAGGGCGCGGCCAGCTGCGCCAACATCGATGATCCTGCTGTAATTACATCGGCTCTGGCGAGCGCAATACGGCAGAGCATGCGGTTGAACGCGCTGCGTCGCCCGCCGTAGCCGAGATCGGGCAGATCAATGAGCTCGCCGCCCATAAGCGAGACGAGCGAGCGGCTACTGGTGATGCGCCCCGCGAGCGTGGCAAGGAAACCGGGCTCGTCGGCCCAGAGCCCTGGATCAGATCGTATGGCCCATTGGCAATGATTGTACGCAGGGCCTGAGCGAGCAAGGGCAGCCTGCCAAGACCAGCGCGCGTCGCGCCACCAAACGCGAAAACGCGCGCGCCAAAGGCGCGGTAGCTTTGGCGCTGTGGCGGGTAGCGCAGCGCAAACACATCGACATGGTGCTCTTTGGCCAAATGACGCACGAGATGCGCCAGCGCCGGAATGCACCAGTCGTTTTCGTTGGCACTGAAGCCAGGGGCGATGAGAGCGATGTGCATGGGAGAATTCAGGAGTCAGAATTCAGAATTCAGAAGGGGCCAAAGGATGAATGTTTATCCTCTATCTACACAACATAACATCGAAGTGCGAGGTTTCAAGTGGCCTCACTGCCCGCCATCCATTGCGGTTGCTTCGTTGGTACATTCCTCCATTTATTCGTGAAGCTGGTTCCCAGCAACACCTTCTGGTCTGTCAGACTAGCAGCCGCTTCGTCCCCAATAGCGTGGCGCTTGAGCGCGGGCGTGTGGCACGCCGCATTATATATTCAATGTCTACTAGCATCAGGGCGCGACTGATCTTCTGACTCCTGACTCCTGACTCCTGATTCCTGTGTTGCTAGCCGCCAATAAACGATCCACAATGCCCACTGGGCGCTGGCGGCGCCGAGGAGCGCGCCTGAGGTGCCGAGCGGGCTGATCAGCAGCAGGCTGGCCAGTGTGCTAACAAGTATGCCGCCGAGCGTGGCCGCAAGCACAGCGCGCTGACGTTCGGCGCGGTACAGTCGGTAAACCAGCGGCACATAGCCGAAGGCGGGCAGGATGTAGAGCGTGCCTGCCACAATCATCAGCGGTGGCAGCACAAAGCCGTACATAAGCTCTACCAATGCCGTGAGCACCAGCACCAGCGGCGCTGCGCCGAGTATTCCACAGGCTAGAACCCACCACGCGATACGCCGTCGCCCGCTTCATCCAGACGGTAAAAGCCCTTCACAAAGGGCAGCAGCAGCGTATTTGCCAGCGCCTGCCCATAAGCCAGTAGGCCGATGACGATCTGGTACTGCGCCAGATGACGGGCGGCAGCCGTAGCGCAACGACGTACAGATCGGCGCGCGACTGGAGCATACCCGTGAGCCCAAGCGTAAAAAAGGGCCAGGCAGCAGTCAGCAAGCGCATGTCGAAGTGGCCGTGTATACGGCGTACGAGAGCAAAAAAACGTAGCGACAGCGCAGAAACGCTGAAGACGCTGCCCAAGGTGAAAAGTGCGAGCAGCAGATCAAGCGAGAGCTGCGCGCCCGCCACGATTACGCCGCCACAAATAGCGGCAAGTGCGAGTACGTCGGTTCCAGCGGCAAAGCCGAAGGCCTGGCGGCTAACGACCAGTGCCTCGAACGACTGGTCGAGCACGAGTGCGATCAGCCAGATCACGAGCAGTGCCGCTTGCCAGGGCGTCGCGGCGATAAAACAGAGGCCTGAGGCAAAAAGCGCCACGAGCGGCAGGCGCGTAAGCAGCAGCGACTGCCAGAGCACGACGGCCTGAGCGGGCTGACGCGCGAATTCACGCAGCAGAAAGTCGCGGTTGCCCCAACCAGCGATGTGCGCTGCGAGATAGACGAGCAACATCAGCGCGACGAACTCGCCCCATAAAGCTGCGCCACGCTGCTGGATCACTAGCCAGGCCACGAGCGGGCTGAGCAGCGGCAGCAGCAGCGTGCTCGCCGCGCTAGCGAGAACACGCCGACCACGGAGCAGGAGCTTTGATAGCATACTTTTTGTAGTCGGCGATGTTGGTGGCAATACAACCCCAAGCGCCGACTACAGAATGTCTAAAAGCCGGCGGTTTCGGGTCGCTGGTAGGCAAAGAGGCGCTGCAGGGCGCGCAGTTCGATCGGGAAGTCGTAGAAGCCGAGTTGATAGCGCCAGGCCGCCAGACCGCGTAGCAACACCCGGCGCGGGCCGCGCAGGCGCATGTCGGTTGTCGTCGGGTAATAGGCGTTCAGCACGCGCTCGAAATTGCGAATACGGCGGCGCAATGGATCGTGCAGCCATGGCATGGTTGCGCTGCGGCGCTGCGAAAACTCCTGCCAATCGGGGCTCAGCCAGCCCTCGATCGTCTCCGGAAAACGAAAGCCTTCGGCCTGCGCTTGCTCGAAGAGTTCGCCAGCCAGCGGCACCGGCGTGTAAAGATAGAGGATGATCTCAGTGGCCGGGTTCACGCGCTTCAGGGTACGAATGAAGCGCAGCGTCGAATCGACATCGGCCTCGGGGTCGGGCGGGTTGCCGAGCACAAAGGACATTTCGGGCACAATGCCGTAGCCGCGCATCTTCTCCGCGAGCGCGAGCGTCTTCTCGACGCTGGCGGTGCCGCCCTTATTCATGCGCTGGAGCGTTTCGTCGGAGCCAGACTCTGCGCCGAGAAAGATCATCTTCAGGCCGCTGGCGCGCATCGTCTGCCAGCTAGTATCCGGGTACTTGAGCAGGGTGTCGATGCGCGCCTCGCCCCACCAATTGATGTTCAGATCGCGGATGCGCTCGGCGAAATCGCGGGTGCGTGCTTCGTGGACGAAGAAGTTGTTGTCGTAGAATTCGATCGCATTAGCACCGTAGGCTTCTACCAAATGGCGTGCAATAGCTGCGGTGCGCTCGGACGACTGCGCCAACCAGCGCCCGTTGACCATGTTCACCACCGCGCAGAAATTGCAGAAGAAGGGGCAACCGTAGCTCGAATGGTGCGGCAGCGTGCGCGAGCCGAGAAAGGTGCGTCGCAGGTAGCGCTCCATCGGCAGCCGCTGATACGGGAAATCCGGCATCTGATCCGGATGCGGAATGGCGGGCATGCTGGCGACGAAGCGCTCGCTGAGCGCAAGCGGATCGCTGGGCGCGGCGAGCGACGCTTTGCCCACAACACCGGCGACAGCGAGCGGATCACCGCCATCGCGCAGGCAGTCGAGCAACTGCAAGAAAGCCTGCTCGCCATGGCCGCGCACCACGTAATCGACATACGCGGCACGCAAGCAGGCGGCGTAGTGCTGGGTTGGGAAGTAGCCGCCCCAGACGATCGTGAGCTGTGGAAAGCGCTCTTTGAGCGTGCGGCAGAGCGGCGCAGCATCGTGCGAATTGTGGGCCAGGCATAACGGTAACGCCGAGCACGCGCGCGTCGCTTTCCGCGATGGCGCAAGAAAGTGCGGCCAGAGCATCGTGCTCAAGATTGCCGTCGACGATACGATACTCGTGGCGGCCTTCGAGCAGGGCAGCGAGCGCGAGCAGCGACATAGGCAGGATGGGTTTGCGCCCGGCGCTACTTATTGGGTTGTAGAGAATAAGCAATTTTTTGCCTCCGGCGAGGTTGAAATGAGTTGCTAGTGCTGCTGCGCTGGCGTCGTGAATGCAGCAGCGCTAGCATCGTTTGTCAATCGATAGATGATCATGCGTTCGCTAACGAGTTGGCGTTCGGCGATGGCTTGAACATCAAGGCCGCGTGTGCGAAAGGTGGCCAGAATGCCGTCGAGGTCGGCGATGGTAGAGAGCAAGACAAGCGCTATGCCGCCGGGTGCGAGCTGTTCTGACAGGCCAGCAGCGAAGCGTGCGATCACGCCATCGTCGAAGAAGGCGCGCTCGGCCCAGCTACGCGCGGTGCCACGCAGATAAGGCGGGTTGAAGAGCACAAGATCGAAGCTCCCTTTTAAGGGTGCGAAGAGATCGCCCTGACATATAGTTATGCGCTCGGCTAGGTCGCTGCGCAGCGTGTTCTGACGGGTGCAGCCGACAGCGGCTGGGTTAATGTCGAGTGCGACAACTGTGGCCCCGCGTTGTGCTGCCGCTAAGCCGACGATACCGCTGCCACAGCCGAGGTCGAGCACACGCGTGCCAGGCGGCAGAGGGTAGTGCGCGATGAACTCGGCAAAGAACGCGCCGCTGACGAAAACGCGCGGGTTGAGCACACTCGGCCAGACCACGATCGTCAGGCCGGCGACGCGCTCCTGAACGATGTGTTGTGCGCGTCGTCGTTCGAACAACTCGTAATGCCAGCGCCAGAGCCGACGGTAGAGGCGGAAGATAAGCGGCTCCTTATAGTTTGCCACGAAGAACACGAAGAGCACGAAGGCCGAATAAAACAGCAAAACGAACACTCTCCTTCCTCGCCTGCGGCGCCACAGTACAGGGTGGTGGGCCACAGCAGGCTGCGCCTGGACGAGCCATTGAGCAAAGTTAAAGGCATTTTTCCAAGATCAGTAAATAATGGTCGCTCCAGTTGGTGGCGCGCCAGGCAATGCCGCGTTCGATGCCGGCCAGCACCTCGAAGTAGCGCGGGTAGTGGGCGACGAGCGGTGCCAGGTAGGAGGGCGGCAGCAATACGCCGACACCACGCAGCGCAAGCGGCCTGAACCAGGGAGCAAACTCACTACAAAGCTGCGTTGGCGATGGATACCAGACGCGCACCGTCGCGCCGTGGCCGATGTGAGCTGTTGTATTATCGCGCCGCCGGAGCGCTTTTGCTGGCTCACCACGCAGCAGGTGCCAGCCGATCTCCCAAGGGCAGCAGGCACCGATCAGCACCAGCGCCAGCTTGCCACCCGGTCGGATCAGCTGCGCTAGCTCCTGTGCCAGCCCGCGCCGATCGGGCAGACAGTTGAGCGCACCGAAATTCGAGAGCGCACCGTCGAAGCCTTGCTTCGCGCTTTCTACCAACGGTTCTTGGTTCTTGGTTCTTGGTTCTGAAGCGATCTGCGCCAGATCGACACAGTGCGCCGCTATGTGCGCAGCAAGTCCGGCAACCTCTGCTTTGCATTGTGTTAGCGCAACCATTTCCGCTGAGGCGTCGAGCGCGGTGACGTGCAAGCCGCGCCGGGCCAGATGCAAGGCATCTGCGCCGCTGCCGCAGCCCAAATCGAGCACGCGCATACCCGGCAGAAACAGCGTATCAAGCTGCTCCCAAACCAGTGCGCGCAGCATACGTCCCAGGCGCTGCTCGGCGAAGCTGCTATCGTATTCGGCGGCGATGGCGTCGAAGGTCAAGAGGGCTCCTTTTTTGAGAAGTCAGGAGTCAGAATTCAGAATAACCAGAGCCGCGAATTGAGCTACAAAAGACGCAGCGGTTTCCCTTTTTACCGCCGAGAGCGTAGAAGTTCTTTTGTCTCCCCATCTCGCAGTCTCTATCACGGTACGTCACACTGGGCCAGAGCGCAGCATGCTGTGCCCTTACGATGATGAGGTGTGCGCTCTGCGCTGCGCGCTCTACACTCCCCGTTCGCGTTCCCCTTCCGTCAGCCACATCCCTACGCGCCCGAGTTTGGCGCTGAGGTAGTGGCGCGCAATGCGCGGGTAGCTGGTAGGCGCTTGCTGCTGCTGGCGACGCCACGCGACTTCGTTGACCATCCAGCGTGTGGCGTGCTGGTAGAAGCGCCGCGAGTGCCGCCCGGCTACGGTGGCGTCGCGATCGGAGCCTTCGGCCCAGGCTTTGAGCGGGACGATCCGGTCGGCGACCTGTTCGTAGTAGGGTGTGCCTTTGATCGGGTAAGCGACTGTGGTGAGCAGTTTGTCGGGTAGCGCTGTGCTCAGGTGATGGACAGTTGCGGCGATGTCTCTGGTCTCTTCGCCGTCGTAGCCGAGCATAATGAAGGTACCGGCCTCGATGCCATGGCGCTGCAAAAGCGTGATCATCTCGCGCATACGCACCGCATCTGTGCGGCGCTGCATCGCGTCGAGCACGCGCTGCGAGCCGCTCTCGGCACCAACCCAGAGCCGGTAGCAGGCCATCTCGGCCAGCGTTTTAACCACCTCTTCATCCAGACGATCTTCGCGCGAGATCGTCTCGAAAGGTATGGTTAAACCGCGCTGTTTAAGCTCGGCGGCGTACTCGAAGAGCCAGCGCTTATGAATGGTAAAAACATCGTCGGCGTACCAAAGGAGGTCGGGGCCATAGTCGGCCACGATCTGCGCTACCTCGTCGGCGACATTGGCCGCGCTGCGACGGCGATGGGTGTGGCCGTAGACGGCGTGGCTGCACCAGGTGCAGGTGTAAGGGCAGCCGCGCGCGGTGATCAGCGAGACGGCGCTCATGCCGTGGTGCTCGCGCCAGACCTGCATGTAGCGCGGGATGTCGATCGCCGCGCGGTCGGGGAAGGGCTGCGCGCTTAAATTGGCGATCTGTTTGCGCGGCGGTGTGCGCTGCACAAGGCCATTGTCGTCGCGGTAGGCAATGCCGTGGACTGCGGCCAGTTGCTGTGGCCCTGAGCGCGCCAGTACCGGCAGCAATTCCTCTAACGTTAGCTCACCTTCGCCGATAACCACCACATCGGCGCCGTGCGCCAGGTATTGCTCGACGTAGTTGACTGGCTCGGGGCCGCCCAGTACTACATGCGCGCCGATCGCCTTGCAGTGCTGAATAGCACGCAGCACAGTCGGGCGGGTGAGCATGTTGACATAGATTCCGACAACTGCTGGGCGAGTGTGCGCCAGGTGAGCGACAAAAGCTGCTTCGTCGCTAAACGTCGTGTCGAACACATCTACCGCATAGCCGCGTGCCTTAAGATGCGACGAAAGGTACAGAATGCCAAGCGGTGGGTAGGGACGCATCACCTGTAGCTCGTGCGGGTCGCTGTAGAGATAGTAACCATGAGTTAAGAGAAGATCCATTTGTTTTTCTTTTTGGCCAGGTTTCCAGCGTCGCTGGAAACCTGGCCAAAATTATCTACTCCTGTGGCGTTGGCCTTGCGGCCTCTTCGAGCGTGAGCGCCGGGCTAAGCGAAAGCTGATTGACGCTATCGCTGCGCGCCAACGCATTTAGGCGGCGGCGGGCGAGCGGCAGTGTGAGCCGATGGTAGAGCTGCCGCTGCCAGCGGCCAGGGCGCGACGAACGAAATTCTTTGTGCAGCACCGTGTGCAGTTGGCGATAAAATGCGGTGCTGAACGGCCCACAGTAGAGCATCGCCAGATCGTCGGAGTCTTGCCAGTTGCGGGTGACACCAAGTTGATCGCGTACGCGCTCGTGGAAGGGTGTGCCGGGCAGCGGGTAGGATACCGACATACCGATGTCGTCGGGTTTGCAATCGCGCACCATTTGCAAGGTATGCTCGATGTCGCTGCGTGTCTCGCCGGGGTAGCCGAATTGCAAAAAGAAGCCGACGGCGATGCCCGCCTGATGCAGGCGCTGCGTTGCGGTGTAGATCTGCTCGACCGTTGTGCCCTTCTCCATCGCGTCGAGCACAGCCTGTGAACCGGATTCGGCACCGATCCAGACGATACGGCAACCGGCGTCGCGCAGCGCCTCGACGATGCCGGGCCGTAGCAGCAAGTCGGCGCGGTTGAGGCATTTAAAGGAGATGCGCAGCCCTTCGGCGGCCAGCAGATCGGCGAAGCTGCGCAGCCAGCCCGGTTTGATGCCCAGGATGTCGTCGACGAAAGAGATTTCGTCGGGCGCGTAGTGTGTGTAGAGCATTTTTAGCTCGGCGACGACATTAGCGGGGCTGCGTACATTATAGCGCTGGCCCCAGATCGGCTTTGCGCACCAGTTGCAATGATAGGGGCAGCCGCGCGTTGTGGCGACGTTGAGCGCGAAATAGCCGTGGCGCTCGCGCCAGAGCGCACGGTAGTGCGCCATATCGATCAGATCCCAGGCCGGTAACGGCAGCGCGTCCAAATCCTTTAGATCGGGGCGTCGGCCTGTTTGCACTAACTGGCCATCCTGTAAAAAAGCCAGCCCGGCGATGTGCAGCGGCGCAGCGGCACTTCTGACGCCTGAATCCTGACGCCTGAATCCTGACGAAGACTCTAGCCAATCTAGCAGTTCGATCAGCGTCGCCTCGCCCTCGCCCAGCAAAACATAGTGCGCGCCGGCCGCGAGGTAGGCGTGCGCGTTGTCGGTGGCGTCCGCGCCGCAGACGATCACGGCACAGCCTGCGGCGCGTGCGGCGGCGATCATAGTGAAGGCGGCTGCGACGCATACGCAACAGGCACATCTTCGAGAGATAGTTAAAATTATCCTCGAAGAGCACAGCGACCTGCGGTTGCTCGCGTTTAAGCGCAGCCTCCCATGCTTGCTCCGACTCGGCGAGCATGGCGTCGAAGAGCGCCACCTGGTAGCCATGCTGTCGCGCCAGCGCTGCCGCGTAGAGCGTGCCGAGCGGCGGGAAGGGCTGCATCGCCGCCCAGAGTTTGCGGTCGAAGCGCAGGTAGTACGATTGGCCGAAGAGGATTTTGTGCATTATTTCTCCGAGTAGGGCAGAGAGCGAAGAACTCAGAACTGAGAGCACAGAGCACAAGCAACCACTTTGTGCCTTTGCGGTTTATACCTCCGGGCTAACTCCAAGAGACTTCAGGCGCGCCTGGTAGGCGGCGAGGGTACGCTGGCCATGGCTCTCGAAATGGCCTTTGCACCAGTCGGCGGCGAACTGCGCCTCCCAGCGTGTGCCGGCGCGGGCGCTAAGCGCGCGGATTTTGCGCTGCAATTTCGCAGCGCTCGGCCCAAGCGCCGATGGGCGTGGCGAGCACGGCTTCG
>JAAUTF010000766.1 GCA_012031775.1 Candidatus Altimarinota bacterium
GCCAAAGCGTTGACGGAGCAGAGTACCCAGGGCGAACGGATCACAGAGAGCCGCTGTTGCTGCGAGGGCGGTATCCATCCCCCGGCGAAGACCCTCCTGAGTGTGGAGAAGCAAAGCTCCGCCGGTAGCCCCGTTATCTGGCACTCAAGGTCGCTGCTTTTGCAGGCTGGCGGCGAATTGCGGTGGCACCACGAGATGGCTCCCCTCGTCCGCATTGCGGCGGGGAGCCGTTTTTTATGTCTTGGAGGTGCTGACCGTGGAACGAATCTGGACGACGGAGCTGGCCGATCACGTTGGCGAGCGGGTGCTGTTGAAGGGCTGGCTGCATCGGCTGCGCCAGTTGAGCCACGTAACTTTTCTGGTGCTGCGCGACGCGCAAGGTACGGCGCAGATCGTGATCGACGATACGCAGCTGGCGGCGCAGCTGGCCGCTTTGCAGGCCGAGTCGCTGCTGAGTATTCAGGGCGAAGTAGTGGCAGAGCCGCAAGCTCCCGGCGGGGTGGAGATCCATCAGCCACAGATCGAGGTGCTGGTGGCGGTGCAGGAGCCACCGCCGCTGGAGCTGTTTCGGCCAACGCTTAAAGCACAGCTGCCGACTATCCTCGACCACGCGCCGGTAGCGTTGCGTCATTTGCGTCAACGTGCGATCTTTCAGTTGAGCAGCGCGGCGATGAATGGCTTCCGCGACACGCTGCGTGCGCGCAAGTTTGTGGAGATCCAGACGCCTAAGATCGTCGGCGCGGCGACCGAGGGCGGCGCAAATGTTTTTCGTATTGACTATTTTGACCGCTCAGCTTACCTCTCGCAGAGCCCGCAGCTCTACAAACAGATCATGGTCGGCGTCTTCGAGCGCGTTTTTGAGGTCGGCCCGGCCTTTCGCGCCGAGCCGCACGACACGCCGCGCCATATCAACGAGTTCGTCTCGCTCGACGCCGAGATCGGCTTCATCCGGGATCACTTTGAAGTAATGGCGCTGTTAGCTGAGGTGCTACGCGGCGTGTTTGCGACCATGCAGCAAGAGGCTGAAACAGCGCTTGCTCAGCTGAAGGTGCAGCTGCCGATGCTGCCCGAAACCGTGCCAACGCTGCACTTTAGTGAAGCACTGGAGCTGGTTGCGCGCGAGACGGGCGCAGACGTGACGCAAGCTGTGGACTTGAGCGGAGCCGATGAGCGCGTGCTGGGCACCTGGGCGCTGCGCGAACACAACAGCGACTTCGTCTTCGTCTGGGGCTACCCGACACAGCAGCGCGCTTTTTACACGCACCCCGATCCCGAGCGGCCCTTCTACTCGCGCGGCTTCGACCTCATTTTTCGCGGGCTGGAGTTGGTCTCGGGGGCACAACGGCTGCATCGTTACGAAGAGTATCTGACGGCACTAGCGGTGCGGGGTATGCCAACGGAGTCGTTCGTCGGCTATCTGGAAGCCTTTCGCCACGGCATGCCGCCACACGGCGGCTTCGCGATCGGCCTGGAGCGCCTGCTGGCACGGCTGATCGAAGCGCCGAACATTCGCGAGACTACGCTCTTCCCGCGTGATCTGACACGGCTGACGCCTTGAGGGAGGAGTCAGGAGTCAGGAGTCAGAATTCAGAAGGCTAAAGCAGCACCCCTCACTCTAACCCCTCTACCCAAACGGGAGAGGGCTTCGGACGAGCGTCCTGATGCAGATTCTTTCCTTTACCGCTGGTGAGCGAAGAAGTAAGGAATGAGGGGAATGGCGCAGCACAGGGACTCCTGACTCCTGATTTCTGACTCCTGACTTCTCAAGACGTATACTGCGCGGCGCGTTGGATGGAGAGGGCGCGGTTGAGCAATGAGGGCTGGCTCTCTTCGATCTTGTTGGCCGTTTCCTCTTCCTGCTCAAGGTTGCGGCGCAGCAAACGCGCAATTTCGGCGTCGATCTCGGGGGCGGCCTTGAGTAAGTTGCGGTAGCTGGCGATCTCGTAGTGCTCGACCTTGGCTACCGCATCGGCGATAGCGCAGTCGCGCAGCGCAGGTGCTGTGGCAGTCTCGTGCAGCAGCAGTTGGCCTTCAGCGACAAGCCCGGCGGCCGCTTTGCAATCGGTGCGCAAGTTGGTGACGCCCAGCATGGCATATACTAGCCGAATATTATCGATCTGCTCGCGCGTCTGCGCGATGTGCTCCATGAGCATGGTGCGTAGCGCTTCGCTAGTGGCATGCGCTAGCATCTCGTTCTGCGCCTCAAGAAACTGATGCTCGGCATCAAAAATGTCGGCCAGGTCGTGGGTGAATTTCTCGCCCATCGTTTCAATAGACATCGGGAACCTCCTTTGGTTCAGTAAACATCGGCGGTACGCGATGAAACAGGATGGCGGTCGGAGCGTGTATACCCATTCCGCGTCTAGATTGTACTTGTGCATCTGACCGTCGCTAGTGCAAGTGGCGTGCCAGCGATGGTATAATCGCAGCAGAAAGTCCCATCACTGCTATCGAGGTTCTGCATGTCCGTTTTGCCCCGTATATATTGTTTCGTGTTGTTGCTTGTGCTTGCTGGCTGTTCACTGCCGAACCCGCTGTTCCAGGTGGAAGCACCATCGCCCACGGCTACCGTCGCTGCGCCAACGCCGACGCCGATCGTTTTGAGCGAGACGGTGCGCGTGCAAGAGGGTGGTTTTAGTGTGAGCCTGCCGAGCGGCTGGCAGAGCCGCGCGCTCTCCAGCACGTTGACACTGGCTCCGGACGCTGCCGCGCTGGCCAGTTCTACCCCTGGCGAGGCGCTAGTAGTTACGATCGATTCAACCCCGCGCGATCTGATCGCGTCGCGCTACGGCAATGAGGCGGCGACCGATGCCGAGGCTTTTTTCGAAATCAGCAGCGGTAGTGCTCAGGAGGCTGGCTATGTGCTTAGTGCCACGCGCCCGGTGACGGTCGGTAACCAGGTAGGGCTTGGGGCAGAGCTGAGCGCTGCGGGCGGTACCGGTGAGTTGGTGGTGGTGCTTACCGATGGCCAGGCGATTCGTGTGCTCGGCCAGGCGAGCGCCGAGGCCTGGCCGACGCAGCGCGCGCTATTCGAGCGGCTGCTGGCCGAAATGCAATTCTTTGTCGCCGCGCCGCTGGCGACGCCCACGGTAGCCGGTGGTGCGAC
>JAAUTF010000054.1 GCA_012031775.1 Candidatus Altimarinota bacterium
ATAGCACGACGGCTACCATGACGTTCGCGTACTGCTCGGCGGTCTCCTCGGCGGTGCCGGTCGCTGGCGCACCGCCGCGATCGCCGCACGCGCGCGCCGTGCTGCTTGCACATGGTCGACGATCGGTGCCGGGTAATTACGCCCCACTACGCAGCCGACCTGAAGCTGCTGCTGGCGTGTCATCAGCCACGGTGTGTGAATGTAGACGCCCTTCACCCCTGCCAGTTCTGGCACCCATTGGCGAATAAACGCGCCATCTGCATCGTGATCCTGGCTCTGCTTCACCGGGTTGTAGATGCGGATCGCTGTGTTGCCCGAAGTCCCCGACTGCATCTGTAGCTGTGGGTAGTGAATGCCCGGCTCGTAGTCGATCCAACGTTGTGCGAGCACCACTCCTGGTTCGTACCAGTGCTGCCAGAGATCGTAGCATGCAAAGGAGACGAGCATGGCGCGCATTCGAAAGTTGAGCCAGCCGGTTGCCGTCAGCGCACGCATACAGGCGTCTACGAAGGGGTAGCCGGTCTGCCCCGCTGCCCAGGCCGCCAACAGCTCAGGCTGCGCATTGCCTTCGCGCAGGCCGTCGTAGGCGCGCACCAGGTTGCGCTCTTCCAGATCGGGTTGGTCTTCGAGCTTTTGTATGAAGTGACAGTGCCAGCGCAGCCGCGACTCAAAGGCATCGAGCGCTCATGCCAGAACATATCCGCTGGATCATCACGATCGACCAGCGCAATCCGCCGTTCGCGGGTTGCGTGTAGCGCCTGACGAATCGAGAGCGTGCCCCAGGCCAGGTGCGGGCTGATGCGCGAGCAGCCTTCCCAAGCGCTGCGCGGGCTCGAGAGCGCCAGATGGTAGCGTGTACTGCGCCGCCGCAAGAAGTCTTCGAGCATATCTTTGCCCAGCGCTTCGCCGCCTTGTTGACGTTCAACACAGCCATCTGGCTGCAATCCGAGATCGGCAAGTGTGGGAATCGGCCCCGGCGCAAGCGCCTGGCGCAACGGCTGTAGTGCCGCTGGTGTAGGCACCAAGGGGCGACCCAGCTGGATCTCGGCGCGCTCCTCCCAGGCATCGCGGCTCGGCAGCCGCCGAATCACACCGCCACTAGGCATCTCGACAAAGGCCAGGCCACGCGCCCGTGCCCCATCGTCGCACTGCCTGGTCACGCCGATAGCTCTGCAGGTTGCCCGTCTCCGCGTGCGCCAGAATGCGCGCCACCGGCAACAAGTCGCAAAGCCGCTCCAGTACCTCAATCGCTTCGCCGATGCGCACGATCAGCGGTTGCCCCAGCGCGGCCAGCCGCTCGCGCAGCTCGCACAGGCTCTCGGCGATAAACAACCAGTGCCGCGGTGCAAAATGGTCTGCGGCGATCAGCGATGGCTCGGCGATATACAGCGGCAGCACCGGCCCAGACTGGGCTGCCGCCAGCAACGGCCCATGGTCGCTTACCCGCAGATCACGCTTAAACCAGACCAGTTGAATAGCCATATACTGAGCATACCACGACTTGTGAAGAAGGTTGGGCAGGGCTGGCGTCGCCGCCGTCAACACCGTCTCGGTTGCTGCTACAATCAATATTCTTGATTCTCAAACCCGTGCTCTGCGCGCGCTGTAGTACAATAATGCCAGCATTTGACCATTCGACACCATCTGCGGAGCCAACCGATGAAACCTGCAAACCTTTACCTGATCGGCCTGACCGGCGGCATCGCCTGTGGCAAGAGCACGGTGCTGGCGATGCTGGCGGCGCTTGGCGCGCGCACCATCGACGCCGACCGTGTAACGCATCGGGTGCAGCAGCCCGGCAGCGCAACTTACCAGCAGATTGTAGCGGTCTTTGGCAAGGAAATCGTCAGCGTGCCAGGTGGGCCGATCGACCGTCGCAAGCTCGGCACGATCGTCTTCAGCGATCCGGCGAAGCTCAAGCAGCTCGAACGCCTCGTTCATCCTGCGGTTCACGCAGAGATCGAGGCTTGGCTGGCCGAGGTCGCCCAGGCGGGCGGTGCCGGCACACGTATACAGCCGCTTGCGCGCCCAGTGGCGGTGATCGATGCCATCAAGTTGCTGGAGGCGGGTTGGCACAAGCAGTGCGACGCTGTCTGGGTGATAATCTGCCCGCTCGAGCAGCAGATCGAGCGTCTGATGACGACACGAGGTATGTCTGAAGTTGAGGCCCGCCAGCGTAGTCGCCGCCCAGCCCGCACCAGCAAGCCGCCTGCCCTACGCCACCGTCGTTATCGACAACGGCGGCAGCCAGGCCGAAACGCGCGCCCAGATCGAGCGCGCCTGGGCCACCATCGCCACCGCGCTGTAGGGACGCAGTAGGGCGCAGCACACTGCGCCCTACTGCGTCCCTACTACAGCGCATCCCCTACAGTCCCTCAAAACTGCCCCGCAAAATGACACGCCGCCCAGTGGCCTTTCTTCTTCTCTTCGAAGGCTGGTTCCTGCTCTTTGCAGATCTGCTTGGCGATCCAGCAGCGTGTATGGAAGCGACAAGCGCTCGGCGGGTTGATCGGACTCGGTACATCACCCTGTAGCACAATGCGCTCGCGCCGCGCCAGCGGATCGGGGCTAGGGATAGCCGTGATCAGCGCCTTCGTGTAGGGGTGCAGCGGCTCGCGGAAGAGATCATCACGATTGGCCAGTTCCACGATCTTGCCCAGATACATCACGCCAACACGATCGCTGATGTGCTCTACCACGCTCAGGTTATGCGCGATAAATAGGTAGGTCAGGCCGAACTCGCGCTGCAAGTTTTTTAGCAGGTTCAGCACCTGCGACTGGATCGACACGTCGAGCGCCGAGACCGGCTCGTCACAGACGATCAATTTCGGCTCCATAATCAGCGCTCTGGCGATGCCCACACGCTGGCGCTGGCCGCCGGAGAATTCGTGCGGGTAACGCTGCGCCTGGTTGGCGTGTAAGCCCACGCGTGCCATTACCTCGCGCACCCGCTCCTGGCGCTCGTTTGTATTGCCGATGTTATGGATCTCCAGGCCCTCGGCGATGCTCTTGCCCACTGGCAATCGCGGGTCGAGCGAGGCGTAAGGATCCTGAAAGACGATCTGCATATCGCGGCGCAAGCCTTTGATCTGTCTGCCCGACGCCTTCAACACATCCTGGCCTTCGAAGAAAACTTCGCCCTCGGTGGCCTTCTCAAGCCGCAGCACCGTGCGGCCCGTCGTCGTCTTGCCGCAGCCGCTCTCGCCCACCAGCCCCAGGGTTCGCCTCGCTTCACCGCGAAGCTCACGCCATCCACGGCCCGTACCGTGGCCACGGTGCGGCGCAAAATGCCGCCTTTTATTGGAAAGTGCTTCTTAAGATTGTTGACCTCAAGCAGCATCTCATTGTTCGCAGTTGCCATCGTTGTATCTTAATCTTGTTCTATTGCGTTCGCGCGGCGCAGCAGCGCAGACGCAATAGAGCACTTATTCATACAGCCAGCAGCGCACCTTGCGCCCGTCTTCGAGCTCGAAGAGCGGTACCGGCTGGTCGCATTTATCAAACCGTTTTTTGCAGCGGTCGGCGAAGCGGCAGCCAACCGGCGGGTTGATCAGGCTTGGCACCACGCCTGGGATCTGCTCTAGTTCATCGCGCACCTGACCCAGCACCGGAATCGAAGCGAGCAAGCCCTGCGTATAGGGATGCTTGGGTTCGGCAAAGAGACCGCGCACATCGGCGTATTCCACGATCTGCCCGGCGTACATCACCGCCACCGTGTCGGCCATCTCGGCCACCACACCCATGTCGTGGGTGATCAAGATGATCGAGGTGTCGATCTTTTCGCGCAGCGCGCGCATCAAATCGAGGATCTGCGCCTGGATCGTCACATCGAGTGCGGTCGTCGGCTCGTCGGCGATCAGTAACTCAGGGTTACAGGCCAGCGCCATCGCGATCATCACGCGTTGGCATTGCCCGCCCGACAGTTCGTGCGGGTACTGGTTCATGCGCCGCGCCGGATCGGGCAGGCCAACCATTATCAGCAGTTCGATGCAGCGCTGTTTCGCTTCATCGCCGCGCAGCCCCTCGTGGATCTCCAGCGTCTCGGTGATCTGGTCACCAACTTTAAACACCGGGTTCAAACAGGTGGTTGGCTGCTGAAAAATCATCGAAATACGATTGCCGCGGATGTGACGCATCTGTTCGTCGTTCAGCGCGCCGAGGTGGGTGCCGTCGAAAACGATCTCACCTTCCACGATCCGCCCCGGTGCCGAGACAAGGCGCAAAATCGATAGCGACGTAACACTCTTGCCACTGCCACTCTCGCCGACAATACTTAGCGTCTCACCACGCCGCACCTGCAGGCTGATCCCATCCACCGCGCGCACCGTGCCCTCTTCGGTGAAAAAATATGTCTTCAGATCCCGCACGCTCAGCAGCTCACGCGAGTCAGGCTTCATACTGCTTGGTTGAATGACTGGTGCCTGGACGGGTATACTTGTCACGGTGTATGTCCTTTGAAAGAATAAAAGAGCAAGAGAACAAGAGAACAAAAGAACAAAGCTTCGCTAACCAACGAGCTATCATACTATTTCTTTGCCCCCATTGTTCCTTTGTTCCTTAGTCCCTTAGTTCCCCTGTTCCTTCGCTCCTTAGTTCCTTAGTTCTCCTCAAACACGCTGTCGCGGATCGAGCGCATCGCGCAACCCATCGCCGATATAATTGATCGCCACTGAGCAAATCAAGATCGGCAGGCTGGGCACGATCGGCATCCATGGGTGTTGGAACATATAGGCCTGAGCTAGCGACAGCATATTGCCCCAGGTCGGGATCGGCTCCTGGATGCCGAAGCCCAGGAAGCTCAGCGCCGACTCCGCCACCAGGGTGGCGTTCACCGCTAGCGTGAAGTCTACAATCAGCGGTGGCAGAGCGTTCGGGAAGACATGCCGCCAGATCAAGCGGCTGTTCGATGAGCGAGCGCGCGCCCGGCCTCGATATACTGCTGCTCGCGCACCGAGAGCACCATGCCGCGCATCAAGCGCGCCGTGCCCGTCCAGCCCAGCACCGCCAGCACCAGAATCACCATCGCCACCTGTGTTGCTTCGCGTGGCGAAACCACCAGCAGCCAGGCCAACGTATTCACGATAAAGGGTGGCAGCGGGATTGTTTCATCTGCCCGCACCAGGATCTGTGCCAAAATCAGCAGCAACAACAACAGCGGGAAGGTCGCGATCAGCTCTAGAAAGCGGCTGATCAGGTTATCGACCCAGCCGCCATAAAACCCGGCCAGTAAGCCAAGCACGATGCCGATGCTGGATGCGATCAGCGTCGCCACTAGTGCGGTCGACAGCGAAATGCGCGAGGCATAGAGCAGACGGCTCCACAGATCGCGCCCGAGGTGGTCGGTGCCAGCAAGACGAAAAGTGCCCTCGACATCGGTCGTCAATGGCGGCACAAACCGCGTCTGCAGATTCTGCGCCTGAGGCGGAAAGGGCGCTATCAAAGGTGCCAGTAGCGCTAGTAGCAGCACCAACCCTAAGATAGCGAGCGAAGCCATGGCAATTTTATGGCGGCGAAAACGCCGCAGAAGGATCGCCCCCTGGCTCTCGGAGCGTGCTGGTCGCGCTGTCTCGGCTGGAACCGCCGTGCTGGTCGTTGCCATCACTTCCTCCTACGAGAGCCGAATCCGTGGGTCGACCACGGTGTACAAAATGTCGGTGATCAGGATACCGATCAGCAGTAAGACCACGTTGATGATCAGCAATGCCATCACCACGTTGTAGTCGAAAGACACCAGCGCATCGATAAACAGCCGCCCTAAACCCGGCCAGTTAAACACCGACTCGGTGATCAAGGCCCCGCCGAAGATCGTCGCCAGCAGTCCGGCCAGCAGCGTCACAAAAGGAATGAGCGAGTTGCGTAGCGCGTGCTTGATGATCACTAGTCGCTCTTTTACGCCTTTAGCGCGCGCCGTGCGTACATAATCCTGGTTCAACACTTCCAGCATACTGCCGCGTACAAAGCGGCTGAACCCAGCGATGTTGATAAAGGTCAGCACTGCGCACGGCATAATAAAATGTAAAATGTAATCCTGAATCGACCGTGGCTCGATCGTGCCGAGCAGCGGGATCGTCGTCGGGCGGTTAAAGGTCGCATTGCCGGATGGCAGATATGGCCACCCGGCCAAATTAGGCAAGATCGAAAACAGCAAAATCGCAAAAATGCCAAATACGAAGCTCGGTAGCGATGAGCCGATAAAAGCCGCTGTGGTGGCCGCATAGTCGAACGGCGAGTACTGCCGCACTGCCGAGTAGACGCCGATCGGTACCGCGATCAAGATCGCCAGCAGCGTTGAGACGCCCATCAGCCAGAGGGTGTAGGGCAAGCGCGTGGCGATCAGGCGCGACACCGGCTGGTCGCGCAGAATTGTCAGCGAGGTGCCAAAATCGCCGAACATCACGCCGCGGCTCGCTTTGCGCCCCTCAAGATCGGCCAGTGTTACGGGCTGCGCACAGCCCTCTTCGCGAATCTCGGTCGTGCCATCGGGGTAACGGTAGCGCACCAGTGCCGGCACCGCACAGCCGACTGTGGCGCTGCTGTTGCCCAGCACCGGCCCGGTCGGCCAGCCGATTAGCCAGCGCGTAAACCGCACCGGCAGCGCCAGATCGAGCTCGAAGCGCTCGCGGATGCGAATAAGGTCATCTTCGCCGATGCGGTTCGCGCCCGCGTTCTGCCGCTCAGCGCGCAACGCATCGATCGGCCCACCTGGCAATAAATAGATCAATCCGTACGAAACCATCGCGGCCAGAATGGTGACGACGAACATCTGCAAGAGACGTCGAACTAAAAAGGCGACCATAACGTGACTCTCTTATTTAGTATGGCGTACCCAACGGTTAAGCGCCATTATAACGTATTTTATCCAATAAAAAAGGCTGGTGCTGTCGGCGGTACGCGCCAGCAGCACCAGCCCTTTTTTCCTACCCTAAGCTCTGTGAGCTTACTTGATGAACAGGTTCATATCGATATGCTCCCAGGTCGGGCTAGCCACCGTAAAGGCTTGCACCTGTCCCTGGGCAGCGGCGTCGAGCACCGTCTGCACCTCAGCGCCGGCACCTAGCGTCTCGGTACCGAGCACGTCGACTTCGCCGGTCAACAGCTGGGCCACGGCCTGGTTGGTGTCGGCGATGAACTGGATGATCACCGTCTGAATGGCCGGCGCACCGCCGTAGTAGTTCGGGTTCGCGGTGAAGGTCATACGCTGGCCCTTCTCCCACGACTCAAGCACGTACGGGCCAAGGCTCAGCGGCGTCTCGGCGATCTCCGGCAGCGTCGCCCACTCGGCGGCCGGTACATCGGCCAGCGTGCGGCCGTCGGCCAGTACCTGGTGCGAGGGGTAGGCACCCTGGTAGTAAACCGAATACTCGGCCCACTGCACGCCAGGGTGATAGGTGATGGTGTAGCTGGTGTCGCTGGTGAACTCGACGTTGGCGATCGATTCGCAGACTGTCAGCGAGGTCGCGCCCGACTCCGGGTTGCAGTCGATCGCATAGGCCAGCTCGAAGTCAGCCTGCTTCAGCGGCTCACCATCCGACCAAAGAATGCCGTCTTGGTATTCAAAGGTCACCGAGAGTTGCTTCAGCGTCAGCGCGTCGCCACTGGCGTACGTCACCGTCTCGCCAGCAGCGTTAGTCACTTCCACGCCGTCGGCGAGTTCCACCGGCTCGCCCGCCGTGCTCCATACGGTATCGCCCTCGGCGACTTCGACGTCCTCATTTGTCGCACCGCCGTTCTCAACCGTCGGCAGCTGGGTCAGCGCTTTAGCCTGGTAGTCGTAGTCGAGCTCGGTGTGCGCCCAGCCCTGGCCACCGGCGTTGCCGATCAGGTAAGCGGCCGTGCGCTGCACTGCGGCGCTCTCGACCAGCGAGAACATCGAGGCCGGCTCCTGGGTCATACCCAGCACAATCGTATCGCCATCGGCCAGCGTCCACTCGTTGAGGTTGTGGGTGTAGTACTCGGTCGGGTTCGGGTTGAAGCCCTCGACATTTGTGCTCGCACCGGCGGCCTCAAGGCGATTGAAGACCGGCAGACTCACCATATCTTTGGTGAACTCCTGCTGGAAGGTTGCGAACTGCGCGATGCGCTCGTCGCGGTCGAGCGTATTGTTCGCCGCCAAGATAGCGTTGCTCGCCGTCTCGTTGCACCAGCCCATGTAGTTCTGGCCCTCCCAGTTGTTGGAAGGCAGCGGGATCTGGTTGCAGGCGTAGAGCGTCTGACCGCCCGGATCGGTCTCGCCAACCCAGGCAAATGCGCCCAGCTCGAAGTCGCGGCGCTGCAGGCCAGTCGTGGCACCGAACCACCAGCTACCTGGCGCATAGGTCGGGATGATCTGAATGCCACAGGCAGCCATCTGCTGGATGAACACCTGCGTCCAGGTCTGGCGGAACTGCGCATTTGTTGTCGTCAGGCTCAGCGAGAGCACATCGCCCGCCTCATTCGTGCGCTCGGTCGCGCCCTCGGCCAGCGTCCAGCCGGCTGTATCGAGCAGCTCGCCGCCGCGCGCCGTATCGAACGGATAGGTCGTCAGACCCTCGCTCGCCAGCGCCCAGTGGCCCTGCGGCAGGTTGGCGTCCATCAGCAAGCCCTGCTGCTGCTCCTCGCTCAAGAAGGGATACACCGAGGCGATCAGCTCGGGGCGGTTCGTGCAGTGCGCGATCGCCTGCCGAACCTCTAACGTGCCCAGAACCGGGTGCGGCGTCGTCCAGGCTTCGCCGCCTGCAGCCGGCTGCTCGCCGGCTTCCGTTGTCACCTCAACTTGCACCGTCTCCTGCACCACAACGGTCTCAACCACCGGGGCGGCCGTTTGCACTACCACCACTGTTTCCACAACCGGTTCCTGGGCGGCTGGTGTGCCACCACAAGCCGCCAGTGCCGGCACGAGGAGTACCAGGGCTAACAACCCTGCCATCGTGCGCTTAGACATCTGCTGCATGTTCATCATCCTCCGTACATGTGATACAACCGTTTATGACCCATCGCCCTATGGCGTTAGTCACCAGTAGAAATATAGAGCAATCCTAAAACGTTTCTAACAGGCTGGTGTGCGCAGTGCTTCTACGCTGCCACTGCTCACATCAACTTATTCACAGACCCGTTAAAGCTGCTATAGAACTTGTTGTCATTGTATGTGGAGTATTGCTAAACGGTTTGTGAAGAAGCTTGTAGTGCCATGCACAGCGTAGCCGCGCACCACCACTACAATCTAATTTAGGATTGCTATATGATAAATCTTCACATACAACAACAAAAAACATAATTGGCACTATGTGCCAGGCTTCGAAGACATAGCTATCACCGCGCTGTAATAGATATGTTTTCAGATCGAGAGAAAGATATACTATCTTCTCCGCCGAATACCTGCGAAGGCACACGCGCCAATTTAAGCTGAACAGTTTGTGTCAATGGATTGCCGATGATTATACGTTCATGATTCCGCACTGTCAAATGTAAAGCATGTTAATGAAATCTGCGGTTCACTTGCGCTACATCGGTGCTGCAAGTGCCCGGTACGGCCTGCGCTACGGCAATGATGCCCGTACTGCCCAAGAATGTTATAATGCCACGTAGATCATCCCGACAATGGCCCTGCTGAATTTCGTCTCCTGACTCCTGTTTGCTGCGAGGAGTACCTGCCGTGCCTGCTTTGTCGCCGCTAGCTTCCGACAAACTGCTGCGCCTGCTGCGCACGCTCTGTGCCCAACCTTCGAGCATCGGCCATCCGGAAGAGCTCGCCGCGATGGCCGATCTGCTTGCCAAACAGGTGAGCCGTCTGGGTATGACGGTGCAGCTTGTCTCAACGCCACTTGCCCCGCTGGTGCTGGCGAGTCGTAATGTACCAGGTGCCGCTACGCTCGTGCTCTATCATCATTACGATTGCCCGGCACCTGGCCCGTGGCGCGCCTGGTCGCACGAGCCGTTTGCACTTGCCGAGCGCGATGGCTTGTTGTACGGCCGTGGTGTTGCGCTCGGGAAGGGGCCACTCGCCGCCCACCTCGCTGCGCTTGAAACCTTCGCCGACGAAGGCCTTGATTGGCCCTGTTCGATCGTGTTTGTGATCGAGGGTGCTGCGTTGAGCTGTAGCCCGGGCCTTGTTGAGGCGCTTTCTGCGCATGCCCTGCTGCTGCGACGTGCATTCTGGCCAGTGCCGGCGAGCTCGATACGCTAGGGCGCCCCTTTCTCTACCGCGGGAGCAAAGGTTCGTTGCGGGTGCGTCTCTCGATTGTGGGCTCCGACTACCCCCTGCCACCTGGTGCCGCTGCTACGATGCCCAACCCGCTCTGGCGCCTTACTTGGGCGCTGTCTGAGATCAAGGGCGATAACGAGGATATCCGCATCCCCGAGTTCTACGACGCTGTCGAGGGGCCGAGCCGCGCCGATAACATCGTTTTGCGCCAGATCCGCCTGGCTGAGGCCGACCGTTTGCGTACTTGGCAGAGCCGCGCCTTCCTTTTCGATCTGAGCGGTGCCCCACTTACGCGCGCCGAGGTGACGCTGCCCACCTGTAATCTTAGCTCGCTCGTCTGCGAGCCCGGTGATAGCGGCGGTGCTGTGCCGGCAGCTGCCAGCGCCACCCTCGACTTTCAACTCGTGCCCGCACAGCAGCCGCAGCATATTCTTACTATGCTGCGCGAGCACCTTATCGCGCGGGGCTTTGAAGATGTGCAGGTCGAGGCGCTGCCCGGTGGCTACCCCGCTATCCACAGCTCTGCCGAGCACCCTCAGATCGCGCGCTTTGCCGCTCTTATCGCCGATGATGATCTGCCCCTCTTGCTACCCGCTGGGCCTTTCTCTTTACCACTTCACCCGCTCGCCGAACATTTCGCTGCCCCCGTCGCTGCGCTCGGCGTCGGCACAGCTTCCGGCGCTGCCTATGGCCCCGATGAGCATGTGCGGCTCGCGACTCTCCTCGATCATGGCTCCTTGCTGCTCCGCCTCATGGCCGATTTGACGCGCCAGGACGCGTATGCTACAATAGCACCGCGTTGATAAGGCAAATTTTACTGTTGCCTACGGCGTTCTGCCGGGGTAGCTCAGCGGTAGAGCAAACGGCTCATAATCGTTAGGCCGAGGGTTCGATTCCCTCCTCCGGCACCATTAGCGGCGACCCTCACCGAAGGTCGTCGCTTATTATTTTAGTCGCAGAGAGCCGAAGTGCTCTAGCCACTCTGCTCCCACGGCTGAGTCGTGTATGCATGATCTGCTCGGGCGGCTGCGTCGCTTTCTTCAACAACAACGGCTCTGGCACCCGATGCGCTTATTGTGGTGGCGGTCTCTGGTGGCCCCGACTCGCTCGCGTTGCTTTATCTGCTGAACGAATTACGCCATGGGGGCGGGCCGCAGCTTCATGTTGCCCACCTCGACCACGGTCTGCGCGGTGAGGAATCTGCCGCTGAAGCACACTTCGTCGCTACAACGGCGGCCAGCCTTGGCCTGCCATCTACAGTCGTCCTGCGCGACGTTGCCGCGCTTGCTCGTGGGCGCAATCTCCACGACGCAGCGCGCACCGTGCGCTACACGTTCTTTGCCGAGGTAACACGCGCTCACGCAGCGCAGGCTGTTGCTACGGCACATCACGCCGACGATCAGGCCGAGACCCTGCTGCTGCATTTGCTGCGCGGCGCTGGCCCGGCTGGCCTGAGTGGCATGCGCTCGCTTGTGCCATGGCCAACGTGGCTGCCGAATACGCCTGAGGCGCTTGTGGGGCCTGCGCTGCTCCGCCCGCTGCTCAACACGCGCCACGCTGAGTTGCTCGCCTACTGCGTAGAGCATGGCCTTGTGCCGCGCGACGATCCTTCCAATAGCGCGCCGCGCTACACCCGCAGCCGCCTACGCAGCACGATCTTGCCCGCTTTGCGCGCCGAGAACCGCAGATCGTTGCCGCGCTCAATCGCACCGCACAACTTTGCGCCGAAGACTCACGATTCATTCAGGGCGAGCTTGATCGGCGCTGGCCGCAGCTTGCGCGCCCGCTCGGCACTGGACTCGCTTTTGATCGGCCCACCTGGGCTGTGCTGCCGCTTGCGCTCCAGAGCCACGCGCTGCGGCGCGCTGCTCGCCAGCTCAGCGGCAGCGCCGACGATCTCAGTTTTGATCAGGTGATAGCTGCCCGCGCTACAATCGCGCGTGGCGATGGCGCACGCTACCATTTGGGCGACAAACTCTGGCTCGTGGTGTTTTATAATACGATCGTGCTCTCGCCGGAATATCAACCCGAATTGCCGTTTGAGGTGGCATCCGAGTACCCGCAGCTGCCTGTCGACGAGTTGACGCTGCCTGTGCCCGGTCGCGTGTCGCTCGGCAACGGTTGGTATGCTGAGCTGTCTGACGACCCACCGACCGGCGAGCCGCGCTGGATTGTTGCACTCAATACTTCCGCGCGCCCGCTGCGGCTGCGGCGGCGGCGGACTGGCGATCGGTTTCGACCGCAGGGTGGGCGCGGCAGTCGCTCTTTGCAAGACTATTTTGTCGATCGCAAAGTCCCGCGTGCCTTTCGATATGCCTGGCCCGTCCTTGCCGATACCGAGCGTGTGCTCTGGGTTGCTGGTTACGCTGCCGATGAGGCGCTGGCTCTGCCGCCGGGCCAGGAACCGGCACTCTGGTTACGCCTGTTCCGGCTTGATGACTAATCTCGGTTCTGTGCCCTCGGTTCTCAGTTCTCAGTTCTCTGGAGCCTTCACATGCACAATGATCTCGCCACCGTCCTGATCGACGACGCGCGCTTGCAGCAGCGGGTGCGCGAACTGGGCGCACAGATCGCCGCCGACTACGCCGAGACCGGTGACCTCTTGATGGTTGGCGTGCTCAAGGGCTGTGCGATGTTTATGATGGACTTGGCACGTTGTATCGATTTGCCGCTGGCTATGGATTTTATCGCTATTTCTAGCTACGGCCAGAGCACCGAGTCAAGCGGTGTGGTGCGTTTGCTCAAAGATCTCGACACCGATATCGCCGGTCGCCATGTGCTCATCGTCGAAGATATTATCGATAGCGGCCTGACATTGGCCTACCTGCGCAGTCAACTCGACCGTCGTAATCCCGCGAGTCTGCGCATCTGCACCTTGCTCAACAAACCCGAGCGTCGCGATCCCGAGGTTTCGATCAGTGTCGATTATCTAGGCTTCGATATCCCCAATGCTTTCGTCGTCGGGTATGGCCTCGATTACGCCGAGCGCTATCGCAATTTGCCGTATATTGGAGTGCTGAAGCCCGAAATATACTCTGGCCATTGAGGCCCGTCTGCATAAAATAGCCATCATAATATAGACGATAGCAAGAAGGTGGTAGTGCTTGCGCGCGGCGACGTCGTGCGCAAGCACTACCACCTTCTTCCCAAACCGTTTAGGATTACTATACCGGCAGCAGCAAGCGTAAGCTAGATCACAAGAATGCCGTGATCTCGTTCCCTTGTCGCACCGATCCCAGTCTGATATAATGCAATATGTGTAGGTAACGGGTGTTCAGTAGCGATGGTACAAGCTGCGCGTCTGCGACAGTCCACCAGAATTCCCCTAATCACAGTACACGGTTGGTTCGAGGGCAGCATACGGTTGCCTTTTCTGGCACCAGTGCCTCTTTTTTTCTTGAACCTTGTCTTAAGCAACAGGAGCACCGCTCCTGAGAGGAGTGATGACGCGACATGGGCGATAATCGTTGGCTAAAGAATAGTTTTGTCTACCTGATCATTCTTGTTGCTGCGCTTGCCCTGTTCTTCCAATATTTTGGGCAGAATGCGACACAGAATACTGAACAGGGTATCTCGCAGGTCATCGCAGATGCTCAGGCTGGCCAGATCAAAGAAATTCGTGCTCAGGCTGGCGATGAGCGTATTACCGTTACCGACATCAAGAACAACGAGTATCCGTCGCGCCTTGAGACGACGGATACGGTGATGAACCTGCTTGCGCAGTACAATGTGCCGCTTGTCGACGATGGCGGCAACCCGGTGCTCACCGTTACGGTGGATCCGGCACCGGCCTGGGGTGGCTTGCTCAGCATCTTCACCATCCTGCTGCCGACATTGCTGCTGATCGGTTTCTTCGTCTTCTTTATGCGCCAGGCGCAGGGCAGCAACAACCAGGCACTTTCCTTCGGTAAGAGCCGCGCGCGTATGTTCGCTGGCGATAAGCCGACGGTGACGTTCGCCGATGTTGCTGGGCAGGAAGAGGCGAAGCAAGATTTGACCGAGGTGGTCGAGTTCTTGAAGTTTCCCGATAAGTTCGCCTCGCTTGGTGCGCGCATCCCGCGTGGTGTATTGATGGTTGGCCCACCCGGAACCGGTAAAACGCTGCTCTCGCGCGCGGTTGCTGGCGAGGCTTGGTGTGCCTTTCTTCTCGATCTCCGGCTCTGAGTTCGTCGAGATGTTCGTCGGCGTTGGTGCTTCCCGCGTGCGTGATCTCTTCGATCAGGCCAAGCGCAATGCGCCCTGTATCGTCTTCATCGATGAGATCGACGCGGTCGGCCGTCAGCGCGGCGCTGGCCTCGGCGGTTCCCACGACGAGCGCGAGCAAACCCTGAACCAGATCCTGGTCGAGATGGACGGCTTCGATACCAATACCAACGTGATCGTGGTTGCGGCCACGAACCGCCCCGATGTGCTCGACCCGGCGCTGGTACGCCCAGGCCGCTTCGACCGCCAAGTGGTGCTCGATGCGCCCGACGTTCGCGGCCGTATCGAGGTGCTCAAGGTTCATGTCAAGGGCAAGCCGCTGTCCGACGATGTCAACTTCGAGGTTGTGGCCCGCCAGACACCCGGTTTCTCCGGTGCTGATCTGATGAATGTTGTCAACGAGGCGGCTATTCTCGCCGCGCGTCGCTCGAAGAAGAAGATCGGCATGTCCGAATTTCAAGAGTCGATCGAGCGTGTCGCCTATGGTGGCCCCGAGCGCCGCTCGCGCGCGATGACCGACCGCGTGAAGCTGGTGACAGCCTATCACGAGGCGGGTCACGCTATTGTCGGTGCCGGTATGCCCAAGGCGATCGGCTGCAAAAAGTTACCATCGTTCCCCGTCGGCCGCGCGCTTGGCTATGCGCTGTTCCTGCCCGACGAAGATAGCATGAACAATCGTAGCGAGGCGCAGTTCAAAGCCTACATGGCTATGGGTCTTGGCGGTCGCGTAGCCGAAGAAATTATCTTCGGCACCGAAGAGCGCACTACCGGCGCATCGTCTGACCTTATCCAGATCACACGCACCGCCCGCGCGATGGTCACCCGTTACGGCATGAGCGACCGGCTTGGCCGCTTGTGTTCGGCGAGAAGGAAGAGTTGATCTTCCTGGGCCGCGAGATCAGC